>CAYPMJ010000030.1:0-18220 GCA_964411785.1 uncultured Oscillospiraceae bacterium | reverse complement strand
GTATGCATTATGTGGAGGACACCGGCGGCTTTACCTCTCTGACGATTCCCTCCACTGTGAAGGTGATCGGGGAGAAGGCTTTCTACGGACACCGCAGACTGGCTGAAGTCACGGTAAAAGCCACTTCAGACGGCGGATTTGAAAAACCCGGTGAAGCGGCCTTCGGCACATCCCCATCCGACGGGGCCTATTCTCTGGTCACAGATGTGACCGACGAAGCAGGTATCACGTACAAAGATGTCAATATCGGCACAAAGTTTTATACAGAGGACGATGCGACGGCAGAGCTTTTTGAGAGCGGGTACAACTGCTTTCTGGGCGACTTCACGCCGCTGACGTACGTTTCCACGAAACCGGCTACGTGTCAGGATGATGGCTACAAGTTATATATGATGGAATTGACAGGTACCAAGGTCGGTGACGAAAATGTGAAGGTCTATGCCGAATTGACGCTGAATGCGCTGGGGCACAATTACGAAGATGCCGACGACAGAGATCCGACCTGCACCAAACCAGGGTACAAGGTGCAGATATGCACAAACGAACGAAATGGGCTTGTCCCTGAGGGCACCTGTGAAATACCGGAGATCCTGACGCCGAAAGAGGGGAGTGAAGCTCTGGGCCATGACTATAAGGTCACCGAGGTCACTAATCCCGGTATCGCAAGAGGGAACACTGGCGATACTGTTGTCACGTACACCTGTGCCAATTATAGTGAGGATGAGGAAGACAACAGGCACGACGGGGATTACGAGTCCTCCTACTCCTGGACCATCTCGCCGACGACCGTAACGGCAAGCACCTCCAACACCCTGGCTGATCTCTCGCTTCCCACGCCAAGCGGTACTTTCAAGGCGAAGCTTCAGTGGGCGGACGACGTGAGTACAACGGAGGAATTGACTGCCGGTACACATTATGTGAAGGTGAAGCTGGTTTTTCAGGATGACAGCAACGGCCTTTTCCCGGAGTATACAGAAGATGGTTTTACCATCGAGGTTCAGGTGGACAAGGTGACGCTGGATTTCTCCCAGGTGGAATTTATAAATGCTGTGCGCTTTATTGCCCAGACCAATTCGGATTTCCAGGTGACAGGCATGCCGGAAGGTACGACATACGTGAAAACGGAGTGGAGTAAGGATGGAGGAGAAACCTGGACGAGCGTGCAGCCTGCCGAAGTGAGAGAAAATGACGAAGCTAAATATAAGGTCCGTGTGACCTTCAGCTATGACAACAGCAAATTTAAGATCGATCTGGATGACACGGAACTGCTGCCAGGTCCGGAATATACGGTGGAATCCTTGGGCGATTCACAAGTGACCGTCACCGGTGACTATATCGTGCGCGGGCTGACAGCGGAGGACCTGCATGTGACTCCCATTTCACGCACGTATACAGGATCGCCTCAGACTACCGTTTTCGTGGAAGGCGTTCCAAACCAGACGAATGTGACAGTCTCCTGGAAAAAGAGCAACGGGGATGAAGAGGGAAAGGAAAGCATTACCGCAAGTTCCTCATCTTTTTATGCAGCAGAGATCACAAACGCCGGAAGCTATACTGTCACGGTGACATTTGAAGGTGAGGCTATCAGCGGAGGACAAATTGAAGAGAGCGTCGAAGTCATTGTTTCGAAGCAGACCGTGACGACGCCGAAGGCCGATACTGAGCTTAAGCAGTATACCCCGGAGCTTGTTCAGACGGGTGTTCCTGACAGCACGGATGAAGCCGTATATACGGTGTCTGACAACAAGCAGACGAACGCCGGGACATATTACGCGACGGCCAAACTGGTCGATACCGCTAACTACCAGTGGAGCGGGGGTGACACGGACGGGAACGGGACTTTGGAAATATACTATACAATTCCCAAGAGGACGCTGACAAAGCCGGCTGTCATTGACGCAATGAAGAACTCGTTCTATGACGGCAATTTGAAGGAAGCTCTGACAACTCCCAATAGTGCGATTCTGGCTTATTCCTACAATGACGAGGGAGAGAAGACCGCCTTTTGGAAGGACTACACTTCATATGAAGTCTATACTGCCACCAACGCCAGGGAGACGGATGCTGGAGATTACACTGTGACGGTGTCGCTGAAGGATAAAGAAAATTACAGCTGGACTGACGGAAACACTGGTGATTACGATCTGTCCTGGACAATATCGCGTAAGCAGATAAATGCGCCCACAGTGGAAGTGAGAAACGCTGAATACACCGGAAAAGCCTATGACGAGGCTTCTAACATCCATATAACGGCACATAGTGACAACTCTGAAGGCCTTATTAAGCTGGGCAGCAATCATAAATATTTTACCTCAGAGACCGCGACTGAAGCAATGACGGATGTACCTGTGGATGTCGGCTCCTACTATGTTGAGGTGGACTTTGACTGCGAGAATGGAGAGAAGGAGAGCAACTACCAGATCATCGGGTCAAGCCGCATCAGGTTCGAAATTACATCCGCGACCGCAGTTCTGAGCTTTGATGAGGAAGAGGTTGAAGCCGGCTACACTGTGACCGGAACGAAGCTTCAGAGCGCCAAGGTCAGTGGACTCAAGGACGCTGACAAGGGAAAGACAGATGTCTGCACCATAAGCTATCAGTACAGAAAACGCACGTCGGAGGATGGGGCGACGGAGGAGACCTGGACAGAGTGGTCGGACATCGACGCTTATGACGTCATCAAGGACACGGGTTACTATCAGATCAAGGCGAGCCTGACAAGCAAGAACTATAAAGCCGATGACGCGACCTACACCCTCATCATAACGTCCACCACGCAGACCGTCGCGCTGTCGTCTGATGATGATGCTTTCAATGAGGAGGAAAGAAGCATCACAAAGACGCTGGGAGACGCATCCTTTATCGTCACCGGCACAGGCCAGGTGGCCGGCGAAAACACCGGCGCGGCCATCACCTACAAAAGCTCGGATACCGCCACCGCGAGCGTGGATGCAAGCGGAAAGGTGACCCTCAAAAAGGCCACAGGGGATGAAGGTGCAGTTACCATCACTGTCACCGCGGCGGGGAGCACAAACTACGGTCAGGCGACAGCAACATACACCGTGACAATCAATAAGGGCACTCCCACTTTAAGCCTGACGAATGACGAGATAACCGCCGGGTATACCGGGCAGCCGTTGGAAAACTATGCCGTGGCCAAACTGACCGGAGCGGGGAACGGCGCAGTGAATCCCTCCGGCGACCCAATCTACACCTTCTATACAGATTCGACGTGCGTGGAGAAGGTGACCGATGGCGGAGGTGAGGACAGTAACGTCCCGATCGCCGTGGGGACCTACTATATGAAGGTGACCTACGAGGGCGACAGTAACTATAATGCGGCAGAGCCGCAGGTAGTTACGGTCACAATAGAGAGAGCGGCACTTACTGTGAAGGCGGGCGGGTACTCAGGCACCTATGACGGGGAAGATCATGATGCTGTCACTGTCACAGCCGTCACCGGCGCGGGGGGAGAGAGCATAAGTGAGGGCAGCTGCACCGTAAAGTATGCCGTGACCAATACAAATGAGGCTCCGTCCGCCGATAGCACTGTCTGGAAGGACACCTTGACGGTCAAGGACGTGGCCGACAGCTCGGGCGACGCTCTCTTCTACTGGTACATGGTAACAGCGGAGAACTATAAGCCGGTGATCAGTGGGGTTTCCGTGTCTATCACGCCCGCCCCGGTGACACTGGAGAATGTTCCCGAATCGTTTACAAAGGTCTACGACGGGAATGAAGAGGTCACGACCGATCTGACCGGCGTCGCCGTTTCGACAGCGAACGTTTCCCAGCCGGAGCTTGAGATAGAAAGCGTCACTGGCATCTTCTCGGATAAAAACGCAGGTGAAAAAAAGCCTGTCACTCTGACCGTTGAGCTCTCCGGCACGGAAAACTGGGGGAACTACTCCTATGGCGGAACGCAGCTTGTCAGTGGAGAGATTACCCTGACCCTTGCCGGAGCGGGCAGAATAACAAAGAAGCCTGTTTACGTCACCGGCGGTATTTCAGCGACAGACCGGGTGTACGATGGGAGTAGGACGGTGTCACTCACGGGCACTCCTATAATAGACGGTAAGGTGGGCTCAGATGATCTGACGCTGAAATTGAAGGAGAACGCCACAGGCACAACAGAGAATGCTGATGTAGAGACAGGCAAGGCGGTTGCCGTTGCAGCGGACCAGATTGAGTTGGAGGGCGAAGACAGCGGTAACTATGTCGTGGAGAACGTCACAAACGTCACGGTGGATATAAGTGTGAGACCTGTCAAGCTGGCCTTCGAGAACGCTGACGACGATAATGTCATCACCAAAGCGTACACCGGACTTGAAATGACGGTGAAGGTGTACGCTCTGACCGAGGGAACGGACACAGGCTTTGTCTCCCCTGACAGCCTGAAGGCGAGCGATGTGCAGTATACATACAACGGCAGTACTGATGCACCTAGCGAGGTGGGGACGTACACTGTCGCTGCTGAACTTAGCGATACAGCAAAGGGTGATTACAGCAACTATAATATCATTTTTCCCGACTTAGCGACCCTCAAGATAATCCCCGTCGGGACACTGACGGTCACTCCTGAGGATTATAAAGCGGATTACACGGGGACGGAACACAATGTGACATCCGGGTGGGCATTTGTGGGCTATACCGAGGGCACGGAGCCTGTGGTTCAGTTCATAAGGAAAACGGAGGATGTGACAGGAAATCCCGGTGAGAACGGGGCCTGGGAGACCGTGAGCTTCAAGGACGTCTCTCAGAGCGGCGAGTATTGGTATCGGGTGACCGCGCCCAACCACGACACCGTGTACGGGGACATGCCGGTGACTATCACCATAAGTTCACTCCCCCTCACTGTGACGCCCACACTGGATGGAGTGAAGACATATGATGGAACCAATATCTTTGATACAGAAAAAATAACGGGGATAAAAGTTACGGGAACAGCCGGGAGTGAAGTTGTGACCGCGGCAGCGGTCTCCGGCGCCTATGACAGTGCCAACTGCGGGACCGGTAAGACGATCACAATAAAATTCAAGCTGAGCGGGGCGGATCTCTCAAATTACACGTATGGTGGAGAGAAGGTTTCCCAGGACGATGAGCTTACTGTCAAAGTGGAAAACGGCTCTATCACCGCCAGAGATATCACCGTCACGATCCTGAGCAAGACCAAGGTCTACGACGGGGACGCGCCGACCATCGATTCGGTTAAGGGCACAGATTGGACAGTGGACGACAACCAGCTTTGCGACATTGACGGCGATGGAGTAAAGGATGACCTTGAGGTCGCTCTGACGCTGACAAGCCCCAAAAAGAACGTCGGCAGCTATCAGATCACCGGGAAAGCCGCCAACGAGAACTACAACGTGACCTTTGAGACTGCGTCCTTTGAGGTCACGCCGCGTCCAATAACTCTTGCCATTGGGGATGCCGGGGGTGTCTATGGAGATGAGCCGGAGAAGACGGAGGTCGTGCTGACAGATGTGAGCACGGATAAAACGAGTGCCGGTCTGGTCGAAGGCGACGACATCACCCAGTTCCTGACCATGGTGGCTGTCGACGCCAATCAGACGAGTCCCGTCGGCAGCTACGGCATAACCGGGACGGACGGCCAATCCGGCAACTACGAGGTGACGTTCAAGGGCAGCGGGACCTACACGGTCACGGCGCGTCCCATCACCATCACGCTGAACGATGCCAGCAGCAGATATGGCTGTGAAATTGCAGATGTGAGCGATAACTGGACTGCTGCACGAAATGACTCAATCGCGGGAAGTGCGATAGTGAATGGAGACGATCTGGGCGTCACAGTGACGACGGATGCAAAAAAGGGTGACCCTGTGGGCAGCTACAGCATCACGGGTGAAGCTGCAGATGATGCGGCGAAGAACTATGAGATCACCTGGAAGACAGCCGTCTACACCATCGAAAAAGCGACCCTGTCGATTGAATATACCGATTCGTCCATCATAGTTTCAACGGGAAGCTCGGTGGAAAATCCGCTGAAGTTCATGAACGTGAACTCAGATGAGCTTCTTTCTCAGAAGCCGGAGGACGTGACGGTTACATATGAGTCCAGCAACACCGATGTGGCGACGGTGGACAGCGAAACCGGCGAGGTTACCGTTGTCGGCGCCGGGACAGCCAGAATAACTGCGACGATAACTGAGTACGGCTGGAATTACGAGCAGGGGTCGAGTGGTAAAGCTGCCGCCTATACTCTCACTGTTGTGCCAAGCAGCGGCGCGATTTCCGTGAACGTGCAGCCCTGCACTCTGACCTATGACGGTGGGGATCAGGCTCTGGTGACAACAACCATTATTTCCCCTTCGGGAGCGAGTGTCACGTACAGCCTGGATAATGATGGAGAGTATTCTGAGGCTGTCCCCACGGGCAGGGACGCCGGCAGCTATGTGGTGTACTGGAGGGCCAGTGCAAGCGGATTCGATGATGTCTCAGGATCTGTCGAGGTCACCATAGGGAAGGCAGAGCAGACGGTTTCCTTTGCCGGCCTGACCGGCGGCGGGATGACGAAGACATACGGAGATGACGATTTCTCTGTAGCCGCCTCCTCCAAGCTGAATCCTGACGTCCAAGGCCAGTTGCCGGGGAAGATTACTTACGATTCCGAGAGCCCCTCAGTGGCAACAGTGGACGAGAACGGCAAGATCACCATCCTCAGTGCGGGAACAGCCACCATCACCGCAAGAGCTTCCGAGACGGAGAATTATTTTGAAGCGTCGGCCAGATTTGTCCTCACGGTGCAGCCTAAGGAGGGTTTTACTGTGGAGGACATCCCGGATCAGATTTACACCGGTAATGTGGTTCGGCCTGAGGTCGTTGTGATGGATGGGGAGAAGACGCTGACTCTGAACGTGGACTATACCGTGACATATGAGAACAACATAAATGTGGGTACTGCCAATGCGGTGATCAAAGGCTGCGGAAATTACGCAGGGCAGGTGACTAAGACATTCGTAATAGGGTATGCGAGCAACCAGCTGATGGCGTCTCTGTCCTCCTATACGGCAACCTATGACGGGACGGAAAAGAAGACATACGTGACCGTGGTATACAGCGACAAGACATTGACCCTGGGCACTGACTATTCCCTCAATGCAGATGGCGGAGCGCTGAGCGGCAACGCATTCACCGCAACCAACGCAGGTGAATACAGAATTACCGTAACGGGAATCGGAAACTATTCAGGCATGACCTCCGTTACGCTGACCTTCACCATCGTTCCGGCAACTCTTGAGCATGGCTTTACCGTCACATCGGATAAGGCAAGCTGGACATATACCCCTGAGGGGAAACAGGTGACTGTGGAGGTGAAGGCCGGAAGCGACATTGTCCTGGGCGATGATGATTACACTCTTGCCTATGTCTATACGGACATGTCGGGGAGATCGTCCGGGAGCGAGGTGTTCACAAGCAAAGAGACTACCTTTATCAATGCAGGGACGTACGTCATAACAGCAACTGGCAGAGGAAACTACAAGGGCTCCGGCGGAACTGCAACCGTTGTGATCTCCCGGGCAAGCCTTGCCAGTGCCACGATAGAGGGGCT
Organism: uncultured Oscillospiraceae bacterium; assembly: GCA_964411785.1. Lineage (GTDB taxonomy): Bacteria > Bacillota > Clostridia > Oscillospirales > Oscillospiraceae > RUG626. Next base: position 10,650 of record CAYPMJ010000030.1, on the reverse strand, counting down.
GGACAGTGAGGACCATACCTATAACGGGCAGCCCGTTGAGCCGGACTTTACAGTGGTGCTTGACGACTACACTGTGCCGGAAGATGATTACCAGGCTGCCTTCTGGAACAATGTAAACGCCGGGACAGCAGCAATAACCGCGACCGCCAGGGCTGAAAGCAACAACTACGCAGGGAGCGTAAGCGGGAGCTTTACCATAGTTCCTATGAGCCTTGAGGGAGCTGAGGTGACTTTGACGGAGGGGGACTTTATATACCAGGGGAGCAAGCTTGCGCCAGCAGTCCTGAGCGTTGTGCTTGGCGGCGTAACTCTGACCGCGGCGGACTACACCGTTTCCTATGGCGAGAACGTGAACGCGGGTGAGAAAGCTGGGTCCGTGACCATCCAGGGCGTTGGGAACTACACCGGCTCGGTGACAGTGAACTTCACCATAGAAAAGGCGGAGCCATCCCTGCATTTTGAGAACAGCACTGTGCAGACGCTCACCACCGGGAGTGTGGAGAACGCGCTGACCGTGACAGCTGATGACACGCTGACCGTGCACTATGAAAGCAGCGATGAGAGTGTCGCCACAGTGGACGAGAATGGCAAGGTCACGCTGACCGGGATCGCGGGTGAAGCCACGATAACGGCGACATCCGAAGAGAGTGACAACTATAAGTCCGGGACGGCGGAGTACACAATTACCGTGACCAACGACCAGATTGCGTATACCGTGTCAGACTATGTGGGAGTCTACGATGGCGCTGCCCACGGTGTGACAATAAATGTAACCTACCCGGAGGGCGGCTATACCGTGACAAATGAGGAAACCGGAACCGATGCGGGGAGCTATACTGTGACGTATACCATCACAGCAAAGGGATACGATGCGGCATCCGGGACAGCAACAATCACCATAAGCCCGGCCTCGCTGACAGATGCCGAGGTGGAGGATGCTGTCTATACCGGAAGCGAGCTTACGCCGGACGTAACGCAGGTGAAAGCCGGGACGCTGGAAGTGGGAGAAGATGACTACACCGCTGCATATGCGAACAATGTGAACGTGGGAAAGGGCATTGTCATCATAACAGCCGCAGATGGCACCAACTACACCGGCACTGTGGTAAAGGAGTTTACTATCGTACCCAAGAGCCTGACGGACAGCATGGTGGACAATATTTCGGAGCAGAGCTACACCGGCAGTCCGCTGACACCCAACGTTGCAGTCACTGACGGGACAGAGACGCTTGTGGAGGGCAGGGACTACACCGTCTCCTACGAGAGCAATACAGAGGTTGGAACTGCCAAAGTCACAGTGAGCGGCTGCGGAAACTACACGGGGTTAGTAGAGACAACATTTACGATCGTCAATTACGGGACCTTCGAAGTCGTGGTGAATGATCCGGAGCAGGTCTATGACGGGAAGGAAAAGACACCGTCAGTCACAGTCTATGCTGTGCGGGACGGAGTCAGAACGACGCTGAACATAGCAAGCGACTACACCGTCGATTACTCAGATAATATAGACGCCGGGAAGGCCACGATCACCGTAACTGGTGCAGGGAATTATGCCGGCTGGACGCAAGGGGAGGCCACATTCACCATATGGCCCAGGACTTTGACAAGTGAGATGCTCGGTGAAGTTGAGGAGCAGACATACACCGGAGATCCAATAACGCCGGGTGTGACCGTGTCAGATGGTGAGAAGGCTCTTGAGCGGGATAAGGACTACACCGTTTCCTGCATTGACAATATGGATGTGGGAACCGCTGCTGTTGTTGTCACGGGCATTGGGAACTACACAGGAACAGTGACAGGAACCTTTGAGATTATAAAAGCAGTGCCGGCGGAGGGCGTTGAGTTCAATGCCGAGCTTATACCAAGCTACACCTACTATAATGGCGCGGCACAGGCTCCCGACGTGACCGTTACCTGTACATTGACCTCCGGGGAAGAGGAGCCTTATTCAGTGATTCTCCAACCGCATGAGTACACAGTGACCTATCAGAACAGCGCGGGCGAAGAAGTCGCTGCCTCCGAGCTTATAGAGATCGGCGCCTATGAGGTGTTCGTGACCCTTAGAAACTATGATGTCGAACCGATGGAGCTTACCTACACAATACGCAGCGTGCCCTCCGGAGGCGATACTGTGAGCTACACCATAACGGTGAGCGCCGGTGAGGGAGGCTCTGTCTCCCCGGACGGGAGCGTTGTTGTCAGGAGAGGGAACGACAAGACATTCACCATCACCCCGGACAGAGGTTATCTCATCCAGGACGTGATAGTGGACGGTGAGAGCGTCGGTGCGGTGAATTACTACACCTTCGAGAATGTTCAGAAGAGACACACTCTCATGGTGACCTTCATGGAGGGCGGCACGGACATAGCTGACCCGTCGGTGACCGGCATTGACCAGTGGTTTGACGTGTCGGAGCATCCTGTCTACCTTCAAGGCTACGGGAACGATGTTTTCGGACCCACCGACACCATGACACGCGGACAGGCCGCACAGATGTTCTACAACCTGCTGTCGGATAAGGATGTGGCTGTGACCGTCACATTCCGTGATATACCTGAGGACGCCTGGTACAAGACGGCTGTTGAGACTTTGGCAAGTCTTGGCATTCTGAAGGGCGTTGGGGACAACTGCTTTGAGCCGGAGCGCCCGATCACCAGGGCAGAGTTTGCCGTAATTGTCATGCGCTTTGCCAGGATGCCGGCGGATGCTGAGAACTGCTTTACGGATGTGAGCGGCGATGAGTGGTATGCCGACGCGGTCAATGGGTGCGCCCAATACGGCTGGATCAATGGCTACAACGACGGCACCTTCCGCGCGGAGAACGAAATTGCCCGTGCTGAGGTTGCGGCGCTGATGAACAGGATGCTGGGCCGCTCGGCCGATGAGGACGCCATAAACGAGCGCGCAGATTCACTCCGGAGTTTCACAGATGTAAGCCGCTATTACTGGGCTTACTATGACATAATGGAGGCTTCAAATTCTCACGACTTCCGCAAGGACTGCGGCATTGAGATCTGGAAATGACGGGGAAGCTTTGAAGAAGCGGCGGAGTGGAGACGAAGGTGATGCAGATGGTGATGGAAAATGTAGAGACCAGTCCCGCCACTGTCCGGGGCAATGCCTTCAGGGACCTGACCGGACGGCAATTCGGGAGACTTACAGCCATAAGGCCCACAGGCAGAAAGTCTGCTGACGGCTGCTATTACTGGCTGTGCCGGTGTTCCTGTGGGAACAGCGCTGAGGTCTGCAGCAACAACCTTCTCCAGGGCAAGACGGTGAGCTGCGGGTGCTATGGCCGGCAGAGGCGTGAGGAGAGCCGCACCTTTGTGGCTGGAACCTGTCTTGAGATCGTTAAATCCACCAAGATCCCGAGAAACAACACCAGCGGCATCAAGGGCGTGAGTCAGAACCGCGGGAAATGGCTTGTTAAGATATCCTTTGCAAGAAAACAGTTCTTTCTCGGCAGGTACACAGACCTCGGGGATGCTGTCGTGGTCTATAAGAGGGCAGAGGCAATCCGGAACGGAGTGCTGGAGGACATAGCCAGACTCGGCAGCAGCGCTTCGAGCGTGCTGGCAGAGAAGCTTGAGGATCTTCGTGCGGAAATGCGGCCATATTGAACGCCATTCCGGTGAGAGGGACGCTGAAAATCCTTATATAGGAATGTGCTCATTTGCACATTCTCCGAAGAGACTGCGGAATCGAGTAGGAGGCTAGTTACCTAGCCTCCTACTCGATTCTTTTTCCAAGAAGAGCGTGCGGCGCGCGATCTGACAGATGAAGCTGTCCTTGATAAAACGGGCTCACACTATGAGCACTGCCTCACAGTATCCTCGGCATGCCCTGGGGTGAACGTCGATGAGCATAGGGCACGCTGCCCGGCAGAGTAAGTCACACCGCGCTAAGTCCGTCTCCTACATACCGGACCAGAGTGGCGCGTACAGCGCCAGGGCCGGATAGAAGTTCCTTTACAAATCCCGTGATTTTATCGCCAAGTCCCAGGCTTACAAGATCACTTCCAAAGAGGACGGAATTTCCAAGGATGGGCTCCAGCTTATTTCCAACCGTCTCAGGCTTTCCAAGCTCAATGCCGGAAAGCTGTTCCTTAAGTACAGCAAGCATCGGATCTGAGCTGCACTGCATTGGCTCACCTCTGTCATCCACACCCACAAGATATCTCAGCCACCCCGCGATGGCGAGGGGGATATAGGTGAGACTCGTCACATCGAGCTCCGGATTTGACGCATAGGATTTTATGGTCTCGCCGAAGCGGATGGGGATCTTCTGACTTGTGTCTGTGGCTATGCGCTGCGGCGTGTCCGGCATGAACGGGTTTGGGAGACGCTGCTCAAGTACTTCAGTGAGAAAGGCTGCCGGGGAGAGAATGCCGGGGTCTGTCACCACGCGCATGCCCTCGCCCCAGCTCATGCGCTGTACAAGGCCCTTCAGCTGTGGGTCCCTCATCTCACCGGCGATAGTGTCATATACCAGAAGACAGCCATATACGGCGAGAGCGGTGTGCAGGGGGTTGAGGCATGTGGTGACCTTCATGCGTTCAGTGTCGTTCACGGTATCGCGGGTGGTCATATATACACCGGCCTTTTCCAGAGGCGGGCGGCCATTTGGGAAATTGTCCTCCACCACAAGATACTGTGGGGCCTCAGCATTGACGAATGGTGCAATGAAGGTATTCTTTGAGGTGACAATCGGAGCCATGTCCTCTACGCCGAGCCTCAAAAGCTCCTCCTCCACAGCCCTGGCCGGGCGGGGAGTTATCTTGTCAATCATGGACCATGGGAAGGATACAAGGGACTCGTTGGATATCCAGTCTGTAAATCCCCGGTCCACAAAGCCGTTCTCCAGCCACTTTTCAGCAACAGTGAGAACGCTGGATCTGAGCTTCTCCCCGTTGTGGGAGCAGTTGTCCATGCTGACCATGGCTATGGGCACAGCGCCGGCCTTGTACCGCTCCAGAAGAAGAGACGTCACAATGCTCATAGCGTGTGTGCAGCGCCCGGGGCCGCCCTCAAAGTCCGCTTTGACAGACGGGAAGAACTCACCCTTAAGGTCAGCCAGCGCGTAGCCCTTTTCCGTGATGGTGAAGCTCACAAGCTGCAAGGATGGATTTCTGAAAATGGCTTTCAGAGCGGAAACGTCGTCCGGGAAAGCCGACCCGGCCCGCAGGCCCTTGGCGACGGACGATACGACCTCCCTCTTTGTTGAGCCGTCCGGAAGGAGACTCACAAAGAGCGTCATATTGTCAAAGGGGTCATATATCCTATCAATAATTTCATAATCAAAGGTGTCAGCGGCTATGATCCCGCTCCTCTGGAGTCCCTGCTCCAGGAGTGTCTGGCTGAGCCGGGCGATAAAGCCTCGGAAAATATTGCCGGCGCCAAAGTGAACCCACACCGGCGCTCGCTCCGTCTCGGCGCGCATGGCTCTCCAGTCAAAGGCGGGCAGCCGTATACCTGCATCCTCCCAGGCGGAGCGGTTTAGAATGCCATCGAAGCTCAGTTTCATGTGTCCTCTCCTTTTTATTTACTCGACCTTCCCCTCAAGGCGATCCAGCATATCCCAGCAGCCCCAGAGGTACATGATGCCAAGAGCCCTGTCGTAAAGGCCGTAGCCGGGACGGCAGGTCTTCTCCTCACCCCAGATCTGTCTTCCGTGGTCGGGCCTGACATAGCCCGTGAAGCCGCAGTCGTGATAGGCGCGCATTATCTCGAGAATCTGCGTGTCCCCGTCGCAGTCCCTGTGGCTAGCTTCGGAGAAGTCTCCGTTCGGGTAGTGCCTGACGTTGCGGATGTGGGCAAAGGCGATGCGGTCACAGTAGGTGCGGATGATATCCGGGACGTTATTTTCGGGATTCGCGCCCAAGGAGCCGGAACACAGACACAGGCAGTTGTATGGGTCGTCAACCAGCTTCAGGAATTTTCCTATGGACTCCTTGTCTACAAGGAGCCTTGGAATACCGAAAATATCCCACGGCGGATCGTCCATGTGTATTGCCATTTTAATGCCGGTCTCATGGCAGGTGGGCATGACGCCTTCGAGAAAATACTGAAGGTTCGACCACAGCTTCTCCTTCGTCACAGGGCGGTACAGGGCGAAGAGCTCGTCAAGCTTGGCCATGCGCTCCGGTTCCCAGCCTGGGAAGGTCATGCCGTGGAGGTTCGACATGATGTAGTCAGCCATCGCCCTGTAGTCACCCTGTATTTTGGACTTCTCATAGAACAGCGCCGTGGAGCCGTCCGGGAGAGGATGAAACAGGTCTGTGCGCGTCCAGTCGAAGATTGGCATGAAGTTGTATGTGACAACCTTCACGCCAAACCCTGCAAGGTTGCGCAGCGTCTGGCAGTAATTTGCAATGTACCGGTCGCGGCTGGGAAGTCCGACCTTTATGTCATCGTGGACGTTCACCGACTCCACCACGTCCATGTTGAAGCCGGCGCCCTCTATCTGACGCCGGACCTCCTCGATTTCATTGACCTCCCATACCTCGCCTGGAGCCTTGCTGTGCAGTGCCCACACAAGCCCGGTGACGCCCGGTATCTGACGGATCATCTGCGGAGTGATGCTGTCGTTGCCCTCGCCGTACCAGCGAAAAGTCATTTTCATGGTCAGTTTTCTCCAATCAGAAATTGTATTTATTTATTCGCCCCCGGCAAGCTTTGCCGGGGGCGCTGATTTTATGCCCAGGGGTTTTCAGTGGGGTAGGGGAGAGCTTTTGGCTGATTGTAAGAGATGTCCTTTACTCCAAGGTACTTCAGCACCTCGAAGAGCGCCTTGCCGCAGTGGGAGAAGGCCACAGCGCCGTGATGGGGATAACCCTTCTGGAGCAGAACATGACGGTAGAAGCGTCCCATCTCAGGAATCGCGAAGACACCGATTCCGCCAAAGCTGCGGGTTGCGACAGGTAGAACCTCGCCCTCTGCCACGTAGGAGCGAACAACACCCCTGCTGTCGCACTGGAGACGGTAGAATGTGATGTCGGAGGCGGCAATATCCCCCTCGAGAGTGCCGCGGGTGAAGTCTGGGTCGCTCCCCTCCGGCTCCAGAAGTCTGTGCTGAATGAGCTGGTACTTGACAGCTCTGTCCGCGCACATCTTGCAGGACGGCGTGTTGCCGCAGTGGAAGCCCATGAAGGTATCAGTCAGAGTGTAGGGATATTTGCCGGCTATACACTCATCATATATGTATCCGGGCACGGAGTTGTTGATGTCCAGGAGCGTCACAGCGTCGCTTGTGAGGCACGCGCCGATGTACTCCGAGAGAGCTCCATAGATATCCACCTCACAGGCCACGGGTATACCGCGGGAGGCAAGCCGGGAATTAACATAGCAGGGCTCAAACCCGAACTGAGATGGGAATGCCGGCCAGCACTTGTCGGCGAAGGCCACAAACTGCCGCGCACCTCTGTGTTCCTCGGCCCAGTCAAGAAGCGTCAGCTCAAACTGTGCCATGCGGACAAGCAGATCCTCATAGTACCTGCCCTCGCCGAGCTCCTTCCGCATCTCCTCGCAGACCGAGGGAATGCGCCCGTCATCGGCGTGAGCCCTGTAGCTGACGAGAAGGTCAAGCTCAGAATTTTCTTCAATCTCTACACCGAGCTCGTAGAGCCCCATTATGGGCGCGTTGCATGCAAAGAAGTCCTGGGGACGGGGACCGAAGGTAATTATCTTGAGGTTCCGCACGCCTATTATGGTTCTGGCGATGGGGACAAACTCGCGTATCATCTGTGCGCACTCCTCGGCAGTGCCGACGGGATACTCCGGAATGTATGCCTTAAGATTCCGCATACCGAGGTTATAGGAGCAGCTGAGCATACCGCAGTAGGCGTCGCCACGCCCGTTTATGAGGTCCCCGTCGCCCTCAGCAGCGGCCACATACATGACAGGCCCATTGAAGCGCTGGGCGATGAGGGTCTCCGGCGTCTCCGGGCCGAAGTTGCCAAGGAAGACCACCAGGGCATTTACTCCCGCCTTCTCTATGTCCGACAGAGCCGCCAGAGCGTCCCCCTCATTTTCAACGGTGATCGGGCACTCATAAATCCCCTCGCCATAGGCCGCAACGATGTTTCTGCGGCGCTGAGTGGAGAGGACGATGGGGAAGCAGTCCCGTGATACGGCGACTATGCCTAGTCTGACTTCTGGAATGTTGTTCATGATTTATCTCCTCCTGTTTGTATTTTGTCGTGTTTCTGCGGCCTTGAACCGGCGCGGGGGATATGCCATTTCATGCTCTCGCGGCGCAAAGAAGCCGTGCAGGACTTCCTGTAAGGCAAGCTGCGAAAAAGCGCCCGCACTCCGGATATATTTCTCCCAAGCTCCGGCATCCTCTGAAGAGTTCACCTTTTTGCGATATGAGAAGACGCCGTGATTGAGCCTTCAGCCCGCGCCTGCCGCACACGCGCCTGAAGAGCCTTAAGGGCACGAAGCTTCTCAGAACCGGCCTCGTTTATTGCATGAGCAGAGGAGGGGCCAGACAAACTATAGCACAAAAAGGAGCATATGGCAATATGCAAAAGAAGCATTTTATTACCCTGTGATTTTTAATCAGTTCCATCAAAAGGCGAAAACAGTTCCTGCACCACACCTATTTTACATAGCCAAAGCCAAGGACAGTAAACACCTTGTCCTGACTTTCCGGGTCCATGCTTATCTCGACCCGATGATGCCTTGTCTCGCGCCCGTTTATGAGCACAGTGGCGTGGCAGTGTGTCCAGCCTGTATTGCGCGGGTCAATTATCCGCTTAAGCTCCCCGTCCACAGCCACCCTCGCCTTTCCGAAGCGAGTGTCGCCGGAATCCTTGAACTCAAGGACCAGCCTCCGGCAGTCAAGCTCCAGAACAAAGGGCTCCTCTCCCGGAGCTTTCATCCAGTTATATGGGAAGACAGGCGTGTTGACAGTATCGCTGTCCTGCGGGACGCGCTGCAGCTCCTCATCCGTCCCAGTGAAGCTTCCGGGCATTATAAGAGCGCCCTCGGCAATGTCCCTTCTGTCAAGAAAGCGCAGCTTTTCAAAGTCGGCGCCATAATAAGGCGGAACATTGTCATCTGCCGGCAGATCGGGCCGCTGACTGCCTATGCGGTCAAGCATGTGGAGCAGACAGTCCGACATGACTTTGTGGCCAAGGCTCGACGGGTGGTAAAAGTCATAGAAATACTGCCGCCTTGAGATGACGCGCCCCTCTCCTGGCTTCAGATCAAACTGGGGAACCACCGCCTCAAGAAGATCCACCTGAGGCAGCTGATACCTGTATCCTACAGCAGCGAGGCGCGGCTTCAGATTCCAGTCGTCAGCGAAGACCGACAAGAGCAGAATGACCGCCGGCTCGTTGGGCGCGGACAGTATGCGGCGGACAAGGCTCTCATAAAAGACGCCCTCAGTCTCGTCCTCCCCGTCGTTGACAGCAAATTCCAGGACGACAAGATCCGGCTCCACAGCGCCGCCGCGGGCAATATCCCTGTCGTATCGCATAAGACCAGTCTCGGAGGGTGTGCCCCGGACGCCGGCCTTTATGTACCGGATGTTCTCTCCATACCTCTCCTTAAGTGCCTCATATGTCCTCCGGGCGTAGCAGTTCTCCTGTATGGGCACGGCCCCGACGCCCTGGGTGATGGAGCCTCCAAGAAACGCCACGGTCACAGGTTCGCCGTCCAGTGCCCTGCGGAGAAATTTCTGAACTCTCAGGTTGTTTCCTCCGGAGAGAAAGGACCTTGCCACAAGGTCACGGTAGAGGGGACCCTTAAAGTCCACCGGGGCGTCCCGCACCTGTTCGGGGACGGTGAACCCGTCGTTTACATAGAGCTTTACCGTGACAGCGGCAAGGTCCCTGTCTGACGGGAGCTCAAAGAGAAGATACTCAGCCTCCATGCCGCGCTCCGGCCATGCGAGATCATCAAGGGAGAAAACATGTTCCGCGCCGTCGCCTCTTATTGAAAAGCGGCGGCAGCTGCAAGACCCGCATTCCGCGCGAAAGCTCAGCGTAAGGCCTATGTATGGATTTGCGTCAGGTGCCGCGACGGCGATGCCGACGCTGTGTACGAGCTTTCGAAAGCCCTCCGCGGTGGTGAGTAAGCTCAGCATGCCCTCGTCGGTGATGCCGCCTTCCATCCTTGCAAAGGACGTGATGCGCTTTGAGTCGAGAAATATCGTGTGACGGCCGGCTCCGTCATCCTGCGGCTCGCCGCCGATCTCCTTTTCTTTGAGAATATAAAAGCCGGGCCGCCCCTCCTGTCCTTCCAGGCGGGCTGATAGGTCTGCCATATGGATTCCTCCATGTATGATTTTTTTCCGGGCCGGGCCTGAGAACCCTGTGACTGCCGGCACGCCGCGGAGATTGAGGGAACGGACCAGGGCACTGCCGGGCAGATGCCCTCAACCGATTTAAAGTTCATACAGCTTCTTCATTTCCGCTTCCATCGTTCCGCTTTTTGCATACTCCAGGGTATCGCAAAGGCGGATATTGTGTTTGGCGATGTGTATCTCATCGCTGAATCCGAGAATATAACGCAGACAGATACGGTATATGATCTCTGTCGGAGCACAGCCGTACACCTGCCTAGCAAAAATGTGATTCAGTCTTTCGGCGTCATCGGGATACAATGCCTTCATCCGCTTGCTTTGATAAAGCCTCGTCACGA
>CAYPMJ010000029.1:0-18733 GCA_964411785.1 uncultured Oscillospiraceae bacterium | reverse complement strand
TATAGAAGTAGCGCCCTTGGCGTATATGCGTGGGCGGACTCTGGACGACAGCTTCATAATCCTCGACGACGCGCAGAACACCAGTCGGGAACAGATGAAGATGTTTCTGACGCGACTCGGCTTTGGTTCAAAGATCGTAATTACCGGGGACGCGACGCAGATAGATCTGCCCGCAGATAAGGTGAGCGGTTTAAAAGAGGCAGTGAGGGTGCTTGACGGAGTGGAGGATATAGCGATATGCAAGCTTACCAGTGCCGACGTGGTGCGCCATGTGCTGGTACAGCGGATAGTGGAGGCGTATGACAGATATGAACGGACGCGTGGACCGCGGCAGACAGTGACGCCGGCGAAGAAAAGACAGACGCAGGAGCGGAAGGGAGAGAAGAGATGAAAACGGAGATATCATGTGGAGCCGTGGTATTTACTCACAGCGCAGGAGAACAGAATTTCGTGGTTATCCGTGCGCTGAATGGAGATTACGGTTTTCCGAAGGGACATATGGAGAGCGGGGAGACGGAGGAACAGACAGCTATCCGGGAGATAAGGGAGGAGACGGGACTCAGCGTCACCATACTGCCGGGGTTCAGGGAGGTGGATGAGTACCTGCTGCCGGCTCATCCGGACATATTAAAGCGTGTAGTATTTTTTGCAGCTGAGTATGAGAAACAGCGGATAAGCATTCAGGAAGAGGAGCTGGAGGGTGCGGAACTGTTACCCTATGGGGAGGCCATGAGGCGGCTCACATTTGACAGCTCCAGGGAGATATTGAGAAAAGCTCAGGAGTTTATCAGGAGGAGAGAACAATGACAGTAGAAGAGGCGATAAAGAAGCTGGACGAGCTGGAGCTGCGGGATTTTGCATTGGGTTACGCGTCGGGGACGCTCTCCTATGAGGGCGATACGATTGCGCCGCGGGACTCCCGTATTCCACGGGGAAGGGCTCAGAGTGTCCTTTCGGGAGAACTGCACAGACTGGTCACAGGCAAGGATGTGCTGGCGCTCATGGATTTTCTCCGGGAGCACAGGGACGAGCTGTCGCCGCGGGACCAGCGACGGTTAAAGCTCTGGGAGAAGACCCAGAAGGAGCTGCTCAGAATACCGGTGGAAGAATATACAGCGTTTGCGGAGCTGCTGAATGACTCAAATGCTGTGTGGTATGAGGCAAAGGAGAAGTCGGACTTCTCCATGTTTGCCCCGTACCTGGAGAAGGTGATAGCGAAGACAAAGCGCTTTGCCTCACTGGTGGAACCGGATATGGATCCCTATGATTACTGCCTGGACAAATATGAAGAGGGCCTGACGAAGGAACGCTGTGACGCATTTTTCACAAGTCTTCGTGAGGAGCTTGTCCCTCTTGTGAAACGCGTCGGGGAGGCCGGGGAGCCGGATACGACGTGCCTGTCAGTCAGATTTCCTATCCCTGCCCAGAGGGAACTTGCTGGGAAGCTTATGGATATTATGGGCATTGACAGAAACCGCTGCATCCTTGGAGAGACAGAGCACCCCTTCACCTCAGATTTTTCAAAATATGATGTGCGTATAACAACACACTATCATGAGAACAATTTCCTCTCCTCCATGTTCTCAGTTGTACATGAGGGAGGACACGCGCTTTACGAGCTTCACACGGCGGACGATCTGCAGTTCACGTCGCTGGCCGAAGGTGTTTCCATGGGGGTGCATGAGAGCCAGTCGCGGTTTTTTGAGAATATTATAGGCCGCAGCCGGGAATTTATCGAGCTGATAACGCCGGAGCTGAAACGGCTGTGTCCGGAGCTTGACAGGTTTACAGCGGAGGATCTGTATCGGGCAGCAAATAAAGCGGGTCCGTCCCTCATACGTACTGAGGCGGACGAGCTTACTTACTGTCTGCATATCATGGTACGGTACGAGCTTGAGAAGGCGTTCATAGACGGTGATGTCCCGGTCAGCGAGCTTCCGGAGCGGTGGAACGCGCTGTACAGGGAGTATCTGGGGATAGAAGTACCATCAGACCGCGAAGGGATACTTCAGGACTCCCACTGGTCGAACGGGCAGATCGGCTATTTTCCATCCTATGCACTGGGCAGCGCCTACGGTGCGCAGCTTCTGTCTAAAATGCAGGAGACAGTGGATGTGCGTGGATGTGTGGCCAATGGGGACATGGGACCCATAAGAGCCTGGCTTGAGGAAAGAATCTGGCGGTATGGCCGCCTCAAGCCGCCGAAGGAGCTCATAGAAGGGGCGTTTGGCGGACCATTTGATCCGGGATTCTATACGGCCTATCTGACCCGCAGGATGGCGGATGTCTACGGGGTGTAGGCGTGGGAGCCAGAGTGACAGTAAGCCGAACCCGTCGAGGGCTGGGTGCACCGGGAGCCGGGGCGCTGATAAGGAGAGCCGTGACCGCCACACTTAAGGCAGAGAATGTGCTGGAGACCTGCCGGGTGGATGTTATGCTGACGGATGACGAGACAATAAGGAGACTGAATCGGAAGTACAGGGACAGGGACAGCGCGACAGATGTTCTGTCATTCCCGATGAACGAGTTAAAGCCTGGATATTTTTCAGCGGAGAGCTGTGAGCGTGACATGGACACTGGGGAGCTGCTGCTGGGGGACATGGTAATAAATATTCCCAGATGCGCGGCACAGGGTGAGGAATACGGTCACGGCTTTAAACGGGAGCTGGCATACCTGGCGGTTCACTCTACGCTTCACCTGCTGGGCTACGACCATGTGGACGAAGGGCAGGAAAAGCAGCTGATGCGTACCAGGGAGGACGCAGTTATGCGAAGGCTTGGCATATCGCGAGGAGAACGTGAGGAAGAGACGAAATGATAAACAAGACAGCCATGATAACGCTGGTGGGCAGACCCAATGTGGGAAAGTCCACACTGATAAATATGCTCGTGGGGGAGAAGATATCCATAGTGACGCCAAAGCCTCAGACCACGCGAAACAGAATATTCGGGATAGCGGAGCGAGGGGATACACAACTGGTTTTTGTGGACACACCAGGCTTCCATAAGGCCAGAACGAGGCTTGGAGATTATATGGTGAAGGTGGTGCAGGAGAGCGTTTCGGATGTAGACGCCATATGCCTGTTGGTGGAACCAAAGCCGGAACCGGGGGCACAGGAGCGTGAGCTGATATTGCGTATAAAAGCTGCCGGAGTTCCCTCGGTGCTGGCGATAAATAAGATTGACACAGTCAGGAAGGATACGCTGCTGCCGGTAATAGCTGCCTATTCAGAGCTTCACGATTTCAGCGCCGTAGTTCCGATATCAGCCAGGAATGGGAGCGGAGTGGAGGCGCTGATTGATGAGTTCTCAAGGTTTGCGCAGGAGGGGACAGCGCTGTTTCCGGAGGACATGGTGACTGATCAGCCGGTCCGACAGATGTGCGCGGAGATACTCAGGGAGAAACTGCTGCTGAGTCTGCAAAACGAAGTCCCGCATGGTACAGCGGTGGAGATCAGCCGTTTTACCGCCAGAGAGGACGGCATTACAGAGATACTGGCAACGATATATTGTGAGAAAGAGAGTCACAAGGGGATTATCATTGGCAGGAAGGGTGAAATGCTCAAGACGGTGGGTGAAAGGGCGAGACGGGATATGGAGAAGCTGCTCGACTGTCAGGTTTATCTGAACACCTGGGTAAAGGTGAAGGAGAACTGGCGTGATAATGGGGCGAATCTCCGTACATTTGGCTACACAGGAGAATAAAAAATTCCCTCACATAATCCCTGTCCGTGCGGCGAAAAGTAAATGCAGAAGGGATGAGGAGAGGGACAGAATATGAACAGTGACGCATTATGGGAGCTCTTCTGGCAAACCGGAAGCCCGGAGCTCTATGTTCTTGCCAGGGCCGCGGAGAGCAGAGCTGAAAGAGAGACAAGGTGAAAAAGCCCCCTGAACATGGGGGCGAGGCGGGGCAATGTACATACAGACAACTGGGTTGATCCTTCGGGAAACAGAATATAAGGAGACAAGCCGAATACTGACAGTCCTCACGGAAAAAGAGGGAAAGCTAACAGTATCGGCGAGGGGTGCAAAACGTCGCGGGAGTATGGTTGCCGCCTCCACGCAGTTTCTGTCCTATTCAGAGCTGATACTGTTCTTCAATAAGGACAGATATACATTGACAGAGGCAAGGAGCGTAGAGCTGTTTCCCGGGCTGCGGGAGAGCCTGGAGGGGTTGAGTCTGGGGGCCTATGTTGCGGAGCTTCTGGACAGTGTCTCGGATGAGGACGCACCAAACCCGGAGTTATTGCCGCTGGGACTGAACGCCCTGTATGCTATAAGTGCGGGAAAGCGGCAGCTGGATGTTGTCAAGGGCGCTTTTGAAATGCGTCTGATGTGTCTTTCTGGCTTCGGCCCGCGGCTTGACTGCTGCGCTGTTTGCGGACGTACGGATCCGGAGAGGCCGATCCTGTCCCTGTCCGGTGGTTTGCTGTGCTGTACTAGCTGCGCAGAAGAAGTACATGGGAGTGAGAGGCTGACCCCGTCGGTGCTGGAAGCGCTTCGGTATGTCACCTCAGCTCCCGCAAAGCGCCTTTACTCCTTTGCCCTTGCGGACAGGGAGCGGGCGCTTTTTTCAAGAGTCTGTGAGTCGTATCTGCTGACACAGCTGGGACATGGGTTCAGGACACTGGACTACTACAAAAGCATAAAATAACGTCGACTTCCGGCCCATATTTTTTAAGTGGAACGCAGGTGCGCAGACGTGCCAGGATCAGCCCGGTAAAATATGTGGACGGTATGTCATATTATTGCCTTAAAAAATAAACGATGGGCCAATTTGCTGCTTTATTGGAAGGAGAGGTGATTCTGATGGGCGAAAATAAACGGATTGACTCTATTGACGCTTTGCGTGGACTTTCCGTTATACTGATGGTGATACACCACTTTCTGTTGGACCTGGTGCTGCTCTGCGGTGCGCCGGAGTGGTTGTTTTCAAACTGGCTCTTTACGCCGCTTCACTATATTTTTGCGGGAACATTTGTGTTCCTGTCTGGCGTATCATCGAATTTCTCACATAATAACCTTCTGCGTGGTGTAAAGTGCCTTGCCATAGCATTTGTAATAACCTTTGTGACAACCCTGCCATTTATAGATGAACCGGACAGGTTCGGTGTGTTGCATTTGCTGGGCTTCTGCATGGTCTTCTATGGGGCTGCAAAGGACATACTTGACAGAATACCAAGACGCGTACAGCCGGTTTTGTATCTGGCACTTCTGGTTGTGTCCGCTCTGCTTCTCAACAGGAACAATATAGTAGATCCGGAGGGGATCTGGGGGGATGCCGCGTATCTTTTGTACCCGTTTGGATTTATGACACCGGGCTTTTACAGTTCGGACTATTTTCCCATATTTCCCTGGGTGTTCGTATTTCTGCTGGGAACTTGGGCGGGCGTTCCGATAAAGGAGCGCCGTCTGCCAGAGAAATTTTACACGTTCACCTGCCCCGTCCTTCCACAAATAGGGCGTAAAGCGCTTATAATCTATGTTGTGCACCAGCCGGTGCTCTACGCGGCAATACTCCTTGTAAGAGCTTTACTTGGGTACACATGACCTCTGAATGAATTGACACTCCCCAGTCTTCGGGCGGGGGAGTGTCAGAAAGACCAGACATATGTTATGCAATCTTTTAAAACATAAACAATGATTTAATGCACTGAATAAAGATTTGATGAGAAAAAAATTTACAAAAAAATTTCTTTTGGGGTGTCCAAAATGGCCTGTTTCCAACGTTATATATAATGAAGGGGTCAGGGAGGACAGGATAAGTATCAGACAGCCCTGGTGCGTCTCCCGGTTTTATGCGCATGATAGACAAAATATGTCACAAAAAAGCAGCAATGTGCTGAAAATAAAAAAATTCTGAAAAAATATGTCATAAACTGGTCTTCTCCGGCCATATATGAATGGAAGGGATGTCTGCGTTTATAAAGATGCATCTTGTCATAAGCCGGGATATGGCTTAAAATTAAGCTACTCAAGAATATGGACAAGTGACCTTTCCGGGTAACTTGCAAAGACTTTGACGTTGCCAATAGAGAGGAGGTAGATGCCGATGGGCAGGGCAGGGTAGATCCGGCATACTTTGAGCGAAGGAAGCAGATTGTGTATTGATGAACGATGTCACTGAGCTTCAGGTCTTGTATGTTTTTAAGTTTGGCATGATTACGTTTTGTAAGCTGTGATCGACAGGCAACTTGTGGATTGCATTTAATCTATGTAGCATGGATTAAATGCTGATAGTGGGTTTATAACCTGTGAAGAGAAAGGAATTAAAAATGCGTAATAAGAAGTACCTTACAATTATACTTGCGGCTGTATTTCTCGTTGTGCTTGTTGTCGTCGTTGTTCCTTCCATTGTTTCTGATCAGATATTGGAAAGCGGTGACGTAGAGAAGTTTGAGGAGTCGGCCGGAAAATACTATCTGAATATTGCTGGGACTGTGACTCAAGATACGGATGAATCTTGTACGTTCACGTATACATCTGACTCAACGGTGTTCAATATTAAAGAGGGAGAGCTTGTTTGTACCGTTACCGGGGCGAATGTGATTACGCGTGCGGACGAGCTTCCGGAGGGCAGCTTTGTGCCTGGACACAACATAATTGATGTAACCGACGAGGAAGGCAATATCAGATACTACACACACCCGTACCCACCCGAGGAGGACGATGCGTCCAGGTTCGACGGCGACTTCATTTTAGAGGACGGCTCCTTTATGGACGGTGTCTACATGGTCACTGTGGACATCCTGCTGGAAAATAAAGATTGCTCATGCTGGACTTTACTGGATGAAGGTTGTTCGGGGGATTTCTACGATCCCTATCTGTTTGGCATCCAGAATCTTCTTAAACTTTACAATCTGGGCGAGAGTGCCGACAGCCAAAACATGGACAGCAATAGAATTGGCTTTGCATTCTTTTCCGGCTATGGAGAGTGCTATGATCCAGAAGCTCCGGAGACGCAGTACGACATGTTTAACCCCGGCAACTATAGCTTAGCGGTCCGACTGGAACCCGGAGAGACAAAAACAATTACTGTGGGCTTTCTTGTGACTAGGCGCTCGTATGACGGGGTTCTGCCTGATCCTGGGGATCTGTTCGTAGCGCGACTGAAGGAGGACACCAGTTTTGATAAGCCCGCTGTATATCTTGGACTAGATTGGCCAGAGAAGTCAGTGTAGTCAAAATGCGAGGTCAGCCTGGATGGGATTATAACAAGCTCCTTGGACGCCTGTTAAAACAACCGCCGGAATCAGTGGGTTCTGGATCCCTGACGTCAATCAATAATTGAGAAGCATAAACGATACTTAACTGACAGCATAGACAGAGGTCTCAGAATATGGCTGAACAGAATGTTCTGACATTTCCTGAGACCCTCGCGGAGCTGCAGTGCAGATTCAAAAAGCTTCCGGCAACCCAGACAGGGTTACAGGAAGCAGAAAAAACCTTATTAATTTCTCCTCACCATTTGAGGTGGGAAATCTGACTTCCCGGGGGCTGTTTACAGCCCCCGGAGATTTATTATATGCACATGACTGAGAGACAGATATAAGCTTCTTGGTGGCCTTAGTTTCACCTTACTGTATGTGAGATGCCTTTTTACGCCTTGAACGGACAATGGCGCGGATAATCAGCAGAATAATGCCTGTAAGCGTAAGACCGCCGCCGGCAATGAGGAGATGGAACCTCATGAGCCTGAACGGTTCCCAGACTATTGAGTCAGGTGACTGGCCAAAGGGTTCCGCTATAGCCAGTGCGACTATGAGGGCAACTGTCGGCAAAAGGATAATAAGCCCCGATACGTTAACAGGTATACCTATGTGACCAAGCAGAGCGCTGCCAAATTTACGGTTGATCAGGATGAGGCCAAGAAGCAACAGTGCCGTCACTCCCCAACAGCAGCATATGCACAGTGTAGAAAGAACAAAACGCACTGTTTCAATAATGTCCTCGTCGAGTGCATCCACTGTGATGCCATCGCCCATAGAATCCTCAAGCTCTGCCTGGACAGCGTCATAGTCCAGATCAAACTCCATCTCCACCCCGGCGTCCCTGGCAGCCTGACGAAGCTCCTCCTCGTTATTCTTCAAAAACTGTGTTACGGACTCCGGCGTGATACCTTCACTTTCCTCTCCCTTAAGAATGTAGCCAGTGTAGGCGCTGGCTTCATCAGCCAGGAACGCGCTTACAGCGTCGGAATCGAGTATTGCCTCAACCTGCTCACGGGATATTTCACCAAGCTGCTCGCTATCACGCAGCTCCTCATAGACGTAGTCAATAAGCGGCAACGGCTCCTCCCCATCCTTACCGGGAATTGTGACGTTCTGAGGTTCCATTTTTTCTATCCATCCACGCAAGGTGTCCTCGCTAAGGCACATTCTGACCACTGTCAAAGCGGTGGACACAGTGAGCGCCACCAGCAGAAGGATACTTAAAAACACAGACAGGATCGCCTTGCCGGCGCCTCTTTTTGCGACCTTTGGCTTTTCCGGAATCGGGGATACGGGTATCTGCTGTATCTGTGGCTTCAGCTCCGGAAGACCCTGAGAATAGATCTGCCCCTTTTCACCGACACGGCCCGCTGTGGATAGTGGCGCTGTCTCAACTGCACGTTCTCTCGAGACAGACGCTGGTGCGGTGCTGACGGGACTTTGCTGTGGAGTAAGGGGGACGGTGGCGCCGGGACCTTGCTGTGGAGTGAGGGGAACGGTGGCGCCTGGACCTTGCTGTGGAGTGAGGGGGACGGTGGCGCCGGGACCTTGCTGTGGTGTCAGGGGGACAGTGGCGCCGGGACTGTCCGTTGGTGTAAGGGGAACAGTGCTCCCGGGAGCAGGTGCGGGTGCCTGGGGTGCGGACGCATTTTTGCGGGCCGCGCTTCTTCCGGGGATTGGCTCTCCGCAATAGCCGCAAAAGGCTCCAGTTGCCTCCAGCGGTCTGCCACATTTACTGCAAACCATAATTTTCTCCTTTCTGCCTTATCATTTTTTCCAGTTCCCAGGTGACAGCAGCGTCAGTATCGGGAATATCTCAAGACGCCCAGCCAGCATATCAAATATGAGTACCAGCTTGGATATGCCTCCGAACAGTGCATAGTTCTCCGACGGGCCCACAAGCTCCAGCCCCGGCCCGATATTATTGAAACATGCCAGCACAGCGGAGAAACTGGTGATCAGGTCTTGCCCGTCCAGAGAGACAATGAGAAAGCTCATGAGGACGATTATCACATATGCTGCAAGATATGCGTTGGTGTTTGCTATCACCTGCTCATCCATCACCTTGCCGTTTACCCGTATGACCTGAACGCTTCTTGGATGGATGATTTTCTGTATATTCCGTTTCAGCGTCTTGAACAGAAGCAGCACACGCGAACACTTTATCCCGCCGCCTGTTGAACCGGCGCATGCGCCCACCACCATCAGTATCAACAGCAGCGCCTTTGAAAAGGTCGGCCACTGGTTGAAATCAGAGGTCGCAAAACCTGTTGTGGTGATTATGCTGGAGACCTGAAACGCGGCGTGACGGATCGTCTCGCCAAGCGTGCTGTAGATGCTTCGGACGTTCATAGTTATCAGTACTATTGAGAACAGGACAATTCCAATGTACAGCCTCAGCTCCTCATCCTTCAGTACGCTTCTCACATGGCGCAGCAGAAGCAGATAGTAACAGCTGAAGTTCACACCGAATAGCAGCATAAACACAGTGCAGACGTTCTGAAGATACGGGCTGTAGCTCGCCATACTGTCGTTTTTAATACCAAATCCGCCTGTACCGGCAGTGCCGAAGGCAGTGCAGAGGGCATCAAAGAATGGCATCCTGCCAGCCAACAGGAAGAGAACATCAAGTACAGTCAGTACGACATAAAGGATATACAATATGGAGGCAGTCTGGCGCATTCTCGGGACAAGCTTACCCACGTCGGGTCCGGGACTCTCTGCGCGGAGTATGTGCATTGTAAAGCCGTCGTTGCGGCCGCTCACAGGTATTATCGCAAGAAGGAACACCAGTACCCCCATACCGCCCAGCCAGTGGGAGAAGCTGCGCCAGTACAGCATACCGCGCGACAGACCTTCAACATTTGAAAGAACGGAAGCACCTGTGGTGGTAAAACCTGACACAATTTCAAAAAGTGCGTCAATAAATCCCGGTATGGCGCCTGAGATGAGGAACGGGAGACATCCGACCAGCGACAGAATTATCCAGCTGCTTCCAACACACACAAGGCCCTCTTTGGCAAAGAAGCTTTTTGTTGCGCCTCTGGAAAGGAGTGCCAGAATGCCAGCCAGCGCAAGAGCTGTGAGCATGCTCCACAGAAATGCAAGAGCCGTGCCGGAGTCGCCGTCAAAGACACCTATCAGAAGCGGGGGGATCATGAAGACTGCCTCTACCGTGAGTATAAGGGCTATAAAGCGCCCCATCATTTTATAGTTCATAACCCCACCTACTGGAAGATATCGTTGAGCTGGTGGAGTACCCTGTCGCCACTGGTGACAACAACTATGGAGTCGCCGCGATGAAAACTGGATGAACCGTTTGGTATCTCAGTCTTAGCGCCGCGCGTAATGGAGACAATGAGGATTCCCTCCCTCAGCTTCAGGTCCTTCAGCGGCTCACCGCAGTGGAGAGTCTGGTCATCGGCAATAAACTCCACAGCCTCGGCCTGGTTGTCAGCGATCTTATGTATGGTGACGGCTGCCCCTGTCTGGTTCTGCATTGCCCTTACATAACGGAGAATATTGTTTGCACAGAGTTCCCTGGGACAGACAAGGCTTCCCAGCGGCAGACTGTCCAGCAGTACCGGGTTTTCCATGCGGCCAAGCTTTGTGACAACCTGAGGCACTCCCAGTTTGCGGGCGTAGATGGAGAGGAGAATGTTCAGCTCATCAAGACCTGTGAGCGTCACAAACGCGTCACATCTTGCGAGACCCTCACTTTGAAGCAGGTCCTGGTTTCCTGCGTCGCCATGTACCACATTTACACCCGGCAGCGCCGAAGCCAATGCAACACAGCGCCGATTCTCGCGCTCGATCAGCGTCGTGGAGACGTTTGAACGCAGCAGATCCGACGCCAGATAAAAGCTCACCTTGTCGCCGCCGGCAAGAAGCAGTTTATGTACCTTTCTGGTGATAAGTCCAAGGCTTTTAAGCAGGATGGACATATTGGCTGCCGGAGCAGTGACGAATACCCGGTCACCCTCCCGCAGCACGAAGTTTCCAGCGGGAGTGATGGACTTGCCGTCACGGAGAACCGCACACACCAGCACCTTACAGTGTATCACGCTGCCAAGCTCCGTCAGAGTTACGTCACGGAGCTTGCTTGTGGAGTCTATGCGCAATTCCACAATCTCTACCTGTCCATTGGCGAAGGTGTCCCGGCGGAGAAAGCCGGGATATTTCAATAGTCGTTCTATTTCCTCTGCCGCCTGTTTTTCCGGGTTTACTATAAGCGACAGCGCAAAGCTTGCCCGCATATCATATGCCTGTTCCCGGTACTCCGGATCACGTATGCGGGCTATGGTATGAAGTCTTGGATTAAGGCAGTGAGCTGTCATGCACGTCAGCAGATTTATTTCATCTGCCCCCGCAAGGGCGATAAGCAGATCAGCCTTCTCCACGCCAGCTTCCTTAAGTGTCTTGGCTGACGCACAGTTTCCATGCACTGACAGAACGTCGTAGCGCTCCACGCTGGCGGACAGTACATCGGGGTTGGAGTCTATAAGCGTCAGATTATGCCCCTCTGAGGCGAGCTGCTTCGTAAGCGTCGCGCCGACCTTTCCATTTCCAGCGATCAGAATATTCACAGATGATTTTCACCTCGTCACTCTTGGCAGCAAAAGGACAGTGCCTCATGCCGAACGGGGCCGTGGGTTCCCCACAGCCCCGTCCGGTGAACCGACACGCCGCAGGTCCTCTTATCTTACGGGCGATCGATGGGCAAGCCCTGCTGTTCCCTCTCGCGAATGGCTTCCTTGCGGGAGATATTCCAGCGTCCGCGATCATCTATACCAAGGAATTTGACCCACGTCCAGTCACCCACGTTCAGCACATCCTCTACCTTCTCGGTACGCTTGAACTCAAGATCCTTGATGTGACACATGGCGTCCTTTCCGGGAGTCAGCTCCACAAAAGCCCCGATGGGAATGATACGCACGCACTGTCCCCAATAGAGCTTTCCGACTTCAGGCACGAACACGATGTTGTCTATAATGCGTTTCGCTGCACGGCAGGCCTCTATGTCCTGATGGGCTATGAAGACGCTCCCGTCATCGTCAATGTCTATTTTGCAGCCCGTGTCGGCGCATATCTTCTGAATGACCTTTCCACCGGAGCCTATGACCTCACGGATTTTGTCCGGGTCTATCCGCATGGAGATCATCTTAGGCGCTGTCTTGGCAAGCTCCCCGCGGGGCTCGGAAATGACCGGCAAAATCACCTCATCCAGAATCTGTATTCTGGCCTCTCTCGTCATCTCAAAAGCGCTCTTGATAATATCATAGGTGAGTCCGTCGTTTTTAAGGTCCATCTGAATGGCCGTGATGCCCTTCTTTGTACCGGCAACCTTAAAGTCCATCTCGCCGTGGAAGTCCTCTACACCCTGTATATCAATGAATGTTTTCCAGCCGCCCTCATCGTCGTGGATGAGTCCGCAGGAGATGCCGGCCACCGGCGCCTTGATCGGTACGCCGGCGTCCATGAGAGCCAGGGTGGAGCCGCAGATGGAACCTTGTGAAGTAGAACCGTTAGAGGAGAGCACCTCGCTCACTACACGGATGGTGTATGGGAACTCCTCCTCAGACGGGATGACCGGCTCAAGGGCTTTCTCAGCAAGAGCGCCGTGGCCAACCTCGCGCCGTGAGATACTCCTTGAAGGACGCGCCTCACCCACCGAGTAGCTGGGGAAGTTGTAGTGGTGTATATAGCGCTTTGACTCCTCTTCAAAAATGGTGTCAAGCTTCTGAGAGGCAGACAGAGTGGCGAGCGTACATACGGACAGCACCTGCGTCTGACCCCTTGTGAAAAGACCGGACCCATGCACACGCGGCAGAACACCGACCTCAGCGGCAAGCGGACGAATTTCGTTCATTGCGCGGCCGTCAACGCGTTTGCCCTGGAGCAGCCACTCCTTCACTACCTTCTTCTGAATCTTGTAGGTTATTTCCTCAAGCATTGTGGGCAGCTCCGGGTAGTCCTCGCCGAATTCCTCCAGCATCTTCTCGACAATGGCGTTATATCTTTCCTCACGGACATTTTTGTCATCAGTGTCCATGGCGTAGCGAACGTCGTCAAGATGACGTTCAACAATCTTGTCAAACAGCTCCTGATTCCAGGAGGCGTGTTCATATTCAAACTTGGGCTTACCAACCTCAGCGACCATCCTGTCAATGAGAGCTATGACGGGCTTGATCGCCTCGTGAGCTGCCACAATACCATTGAACATCACATCCTCAGGTATCTCATTTCCGCCGGCCTCAATCATGACGATCTTATCGCGGGTAGCGGCAATAGTGCAGTACATCTCCGAGGTAGCGCGTTCATCCTGAGTGGGGTTAATGAGATATCTTCCGTCCTTAAGGCCCAGGCCAACTCCGGCAATAGGTCCGGCAAATGGAATATCCGAGATGGACACAGCCGCGGATGCACCGATCATTGCGGCGATCTCAGGTGCGCAGTCGTAGTCCATGCTCATGACGGTACAGGTTATTACAACGTCATTGCGCAGATCAGCCGGGAAGAGCGGCCTCATGGGGCGGTCGATCATCCTGGAGGCAAGCGTGCCCTTCTCTGAGGGCTTGCCCTCCCGGCGGTTAAAGCTGCCGGGGATACGACCCACGGCATAGAGCTTCTCCTCAAACTCCACGGACAGGGGGAAGTAGTCGATTCCGTCCTTGGGACGTGGGGACGCGACAGCTGTGACAAGAACAGTTGTCTCGCCGTAGGTCACGAGGACTGAGGCGTTGCACAGCTCTGCCAGCTTGCCAATCTCCAGCTTCAACGGCCTCCCGGCCAGCTCCATTTCATACTTGCGGTAATTGGGAAATTCTCTGTGGGTAATTATCAACTTTTGTACTCCTTTCAATTCCGGAGCCGCGAATTTTAGCACTTGAAGACGGTTCTGTGGATACTGCCTGTCTCAAAGCGCACAGGACCAACTTCAAATACTAAAATGGCGCGTCTCCAATTACTTCCAATTCCAGGCCCGGGTCCGCTTCCGTGAGTGCCGGGCGCGGACCCGGAAAAGCCACGCGGTCAGTGCTTACTTACGTATACCAAGCTTGGTAATGATGCTGCGGTAACGCTCGATGTCCTTCTCCTTCAGGTAGTCCAGCAGACGGCGGCGCTTACCGATCATCTTATACATCCCCAGACGGCTGTGGTTGTCCTTCTGATGAACCTTCAGATGCTCAGTGAGCTGGTTGATGCGCTCGGTGAGAATGGCGATCTGGACCTCAGGCGAGCCTGTGTCGTTGTCGCTGCGGCGGTTGGACTCAATGACTGTGGTTTTCTGTTCCTTGGTTATCATGTTTTTTCCCCTTTCAATCATACATACCCACACCTCCGGGTAATGGGTGAGGGGGACCGGAAGACATCCGGACATACTCCCAAAACCAGGCGGAGGGGCAAACAGATTTATTATAGCACATTTTTCACCTTTGTAAAGCGCTTTCCCGAAATATTCTGCTGCTTCTGTGCTCAAAAAGGCGCAAACCAGCTTTTGCTGGAAGCAGCGGAGATGTGAAATATCTTTCCTGCGCTTTGGCTGAGGCCCTGCCGAGAGCATAAATGCGGCCAGACCTGAAGCTTAAGCGAAAGCAGTTTTGAAATGGAATGGAGGAACCGCGCTTTCAGCAGCGGTTCCTCCATGGGGTGCGGCGGGTCAATCCATTTCGGTGAAATCGGGCTTAGCAGCACCACAGATGGGACACTCCCAATCTTCCGGGAGCTGATCAAACTCAGTTTCCGGCGGAATGCTGTTGTCGGGATCCCCAAGCTTCGTGTCGTAGATGTACCCACACAGCTCACACAGGTACTTTGCCATACTGCCACTCCTTCCTGGTTATATATTGCAAGGCACTCAGACGCCATTTTTTATGGTTATGCTCAATTATTTTCCCGTCCAAGAGTTACCATAAGCGCCGCAATGTCAGCTGGGGATACACCGGATACCCGCGATGCCTGCCCAAGATTTTCAGGACGAATTGCAGCGAGCTTCTGACGTGCCTCCAGTCTGAGACCATGGATGCTGGCGTAGTCCAGATCCGCAGGCAGCTTTTTCTCCTCCAGACGGCGGAACTCCTTTATCTGCCGTTGCTGCTTCTCAATGTACCCCGCATATTTGATCTGAATCTCAGTTTCCGTCGCAGCGCCACGCGGGAGTGCGGGACGACCAGGATCCAGGGGGGCTGTGCTGTCGTAGCTGACGTGTGGACGCCGTATCAGTGCGGCGAGGGATGTACCTGATCTGACCTCAGTCTCTCCAAGCACTCGAAGCAAGCCGTTTGCCCGCTCCGGTGAGAGATAGACAGTCTCAAGTCTCTCTATTTCCTGTTCCACTGCAGCGTATTTTTCACGCACAGCCCTTGCTCGTTCCTCAGACACCAGCCCAAGGCGGCGCCCTGTCTCACATAGACGGAGATCTGCGTTGTCCTGCCTGAGCACAAGGCGGTATTCAGAACGTGAGGTCATCATCCGGTACGGCTCGTTTGTCCCTTTGGTGGTCAGGTCATCTATGAGAGTTCCAATGTATGAGCTCGCCCTGTCCAGAACCAGTGGGGGATCACCCCGGAGCTTTAATGCCGCATTCGCTCCGGCGACGAAGCCCTGTACAGCCGCCTCCTCATAGCCTGAGCTGCCGTTGAACTGCCCGGCTCCGTAAAGACCTGCAAGCTTTTTCGTTTCAAGCGTCTGCCGAAGCTGCGTCGGATCTGCACAGTCGTACTCAATGGCGTAGCCAAACCGCTGTACCTCGGCGTTCTCCAGGCCCGCTATCGAGTGCAGAATCTCCAGCTGAACGTCCTCAGGGAGTGATGAGGAGAGCCCCTGAATATACAGCTCCTCTGTGCCAAGGCCCATTGGCTCCAGGAAAAGCTGATGCCGCGACTTCTCCGGGAAAGTGACAATTTTTGTCTCAATGGATGGACAGTATCTTGGGCCCACACCGTCAATAATCCCGCTGTAAAGCGGAGAACGGGAGAGGTTACGGCGGATTATGTCATGGGTATTCTGATTTGTGTAGGTGAGATAGCAGACAGCCCTGTTCGGGGGCGGCTCCGGACCGTCGAAGGTGAATGGCTCAGGGTGTTCATCCCCGGACTGAAGCTCTGTTTTTGAGAAGTCCACTGAGCGCCGGTTGACCCTGGGCGGGGTTCCGGTTTTGAAGCGACGCATATCAAGTCCAAGTCTGAGGAGCGATGACGCCAGCGGAAGCGAGGCGTGCAGACCGTCCGGGCCGCTCTCGCTGACTACATCGCCCACTATGGTCCTGCCTCGCAGGTATGTTCCAGTGCAGAGAATGACCGCCCGGCAGCTCCACAGTCCGCCGGAGGTGGTGACTACTCCGGTGACGTGTCCATCTTCCGAGAGAATGTCAGCCACCTCAGCCTGGAGCAGATGAAGCCCCTCCTGCTGCTCCAGTGTCTCCTTCATGATGCGCTGATATTCACGTCTGTCCGCCTGTGCCCGGAGGGAGTAAACGGCGGGACCCTTTCCCCGGTTAAGCATTCTGTACTGTATACATGCTCTGTCTGCGGCGCGGGGCATCTCACCGCCAAGAGCGGAGAGTTCACGCACAAGGTGTCCTTTGGCTGTTCCGCCTATAGCGGGGTTGCAGGGCATATTTCCCACCGCGTCAAGGTTGATGGTAAAGCACACTACCCGCATACCCATGCGTGACGACGCCAGAGCCGCCTCGATACCAGCGTGTCCCGCTCCTATGACGGCCACATCGCAGCTTCCCGCATTATACAACCGTTCCAGCCACCTCTCAGTCGATTTCAACGATATTGTAGTCTACTGCAGCACAAAATGCAATACCATCTTTTAATTTTCACCTGTCGGAATAACTTTGAAACTCCTTATGAAATATGCGGATTTAAGCGCATTTTGCCGCTGCTGTCGTACGTAACGGGGATAAAAAACTGTCCTGATGCGATTCACGCCTCAGGACAGCCCGCTTAAATCAATTCAATTTTAAACCTGATCTCCGTGAGGACAGCCCTTTATCCTTTTCGGAAAATCTGAACCGCACTGCGGAGCTTACTCGTCACGTTCCAGATAGCTTATCACAAGCTCCTGAAGAAGCTCATCGCGGTCTATGCGGCAAATGAGGCTTCTGGCGTTATTGTAGTTTGTGATGTAGGTTGGGTCTTCTGACAGAATGTAGCCGACGATCTGGTTAACGGGGTTGTAGCCCTTCAGCTTAAGGGAATCGTAAACCGAGATCATTATCTCCCGAATCCCAATATTTTTATCGACGACTTCAAACTTCCTGGTGTAGTTGTCCATGTCCATTCCCGTTTCCTCCTTCTCGACGGCGTTGCACTTATGGAGAGAACATCTCCCACTCTCTTATTATAGCAAATATTTTCCCGCTGTAAAGATAAAATTGCGGTTTTTCAACGGTTTTTATCAGACGGGTTCAAAGCTCCAGGTCTGTATAGAATGTAATTACGGCCACCGAGGGTGGATGGGGTCCCTCCGGTGAAGGCCGGGAGCAGCGGGAATGGCTCCTCCGGCGACCAGGGAAAGGCTAACAGTCCATCGCCTGAGTAAAGCACTCCTGAGAGCCCCTTGCAGGCGTCTTTGAGCTCAGGCGCCTCAAAATACCGCTCCGGCTCCGGCTCCAGATACCAGCCAGGTAAGTCTGACGGCGCGAGTACCCGCATATTATCGTTTGCGTCTTTGGAAGTATTATTCATCCCGTCGCTGCTATCGTCCGTCGGCATGATGGGATCAGACTCAGGCTCCTGGACTGGGGCTGGCTGTGGTTCAGTGTCCACATCAGGGGCTGGGGGAGCAGTTTTATACTGTGATATATCCTGATCTGCCGGAACCAGGAGACAGCGACGAATAGCTCCCAGTCCCATTGCGACAAGGGCCGCCTTGGAAAAACTTCTTTTCAGGTACAGCCCACCGCCCTTGGGAACAGGGATCCCAATAGAGGCAACAGCGCTGTCACCAACACATATGAGCCTCGACACATCAAAGATCCCCTCCGAGCGGAACTCAAACTCCGTCCTGAGATCCTGTTTTTTTACAGTCAGCTGTCCGGCGGGGACCTCGCCTGCGAACACCTGGTATTCCTCTGCCATTATCATTTTGCTGCGACCTCCTCACAAAAAGACTCCTGACGTCTTACCATTACGTCAGGAGCATGAAACTGACCGGTCCTGACATAAGAGAATATGTCCGAACCGGTCATCATATGTGTCTTTTTCTTCAGGCAATGGTGTACTCGCCGCGTATGATAACCCTCACTGTGCCGGCAGTGGCTGTGATGCCGTTATTGACGATCGTCACCATGTACATGTGGTTCTTTTCAAGAGCAGTACCCTCAGCGGTGATGCTCACCCCGCCGGTTTCATCAATGAGACGGGGAGAGTCAGGGCCGGCGCTGACAGCGGAACCTACACGGAGCATGATCTCTGTTCCTACGGAGCACCGCAGTGTCTGACCTTCGGTGAGCGTCAGTACCGAAAAGCCTGACTGGACTGTGATATCCGTGCCATCCAGCATAC
>CAYPMJ010000028.1:0-18888 GCA_964411785.1 uncultured Oscillospiraceae bacterium | reverse complement strand
GGAGAGCTGATGGGGGTACTGGCGCGCCACGGCCTCCGGATTCGGAATCTGAACTGCCCGGAGCATCTCCACGCATTTCTCCGCGGCCTGCCGCTTATTCATGCCCTGGTGAATCATGAACGGCTCCGACAGCTGACGCTTGACAGAGAACACAGGGTTTAAGCTGGTCATGGGCTCCTGGAATATGACGGATATGCGATTTCCACGGATGTGGTACATCTCCTGCGTCGACACCTTGGAGAGATCGCGCCCATCGAAGGTGACAGTGCCGCCGGCGATATAGCCGTTGGCGTCGAGAAGACGAAGGACGCTCATGGCTGATACGCTTTTACCTGAGCCCGACTCCCCCACAATGCCAAGAGTTTTTCCCGGGTAGATGGAATAGGACACGTCATTCACGGCCTTAACAGTGCCGTTTCTCGTCTTGAAAAAGGTCTTCAGGTTTTTGACCTCCAGCAAGGGGTTCTGATTGTCAGCCATTATTTCTCCACCTCCGATTTCGGGTCGAGCACGTCGCGCAGCGTGTCACCGATGATATTGATGCAGATGACGACTATTGAGAGGAACAGGGCCGGGAAGACCCAGCGCCACCAGTAGGTCTGAATGACAAGCGCACTGCGGGAGCCGTTGAGCATATTGCCCCAGGTCGGACGGGGCAGCTGCACGCCGAAGCCCAGGTAGGACAGGCTCGACTCCGTGAGCATACAGCTGGCGAAATCCAGCGTCAGAGTCACAAGAATGACAGATACGATGTTGGGCAGGATGTGCTTGAAGGCAATCCGCCCCTCCTTTATGCCCATGGAGCGCGCGGCAGTGACAAATTCCTTTTCGCGCTCAGCGAGAATCTGCCCACGCACCATCTTCGCCAGACCTGTCCACGACAGCAGACCCAGAATGACCATGATGATAAATATGCGCGTATTCTCAGTCAGGTTTGAGGCCTGGAGTATTACGGAAAGGCACAGAGCGAAGGGGAGGAAGGGTATGGCGCTGCACACCTCGGTGAACCTCATGAGCAGGATATCCACGCTTCCGCCGAAATATCCGGACAGACACCCTATGATTATTCCTATGATGGTCGACACAATGACCGCGACGGCGCCGACTGTCATAGTCATCTTTCCGCCGTTCATGATCCTGTTGAAGACGTCGCGGCCCATCTCGTCAGTGCCCATGAGATAACCCTTCAGGCCCCAGGCGTCCACGAATTGTCCGTCCTTGTACGCGTAGTTCTGGAAGCCGCTGGAGAAGACAGTGTCAACAGCGCCGGCCTCCTCGAGAGATGAGGGGACATCGCACTGCTTGCGGTAGTTCTGGCCCCACGCGTAGACGCGGCCCTGCTCGGTGACGAGGGTGAAGTGACGTGTGCCGGCAGATACGTATTTGACAGCATCGCCCTCAGGTATTTCGGGTATAGGGTCCTTCATACCGGAGACTATTATATCGCCGTCTTCAGTGACAAGGGCGATGGCGTTGCCGGTGGCGGCGATGTCCACGATCTTCCGACCGGCGATAACCTCTGAGATGTCAACCGTTTTCACAATGCCATTCTCGTCGGTTGTGGAGACGGTGTTGAACTTTGTGCTCCGGCCGGGCACGAAGTTGCCCTCCTCGTCGATGGCGTACAGACCGTCGTTTGTAAAGGCGAGCTTGACAATCTTGCCCTCGTTTTTGCTGTATTTGATGATGGATGAGAGGTTTGTGGCGGAGAGACCGTCATTGCCCCAGGCGTAGATCGTCCCATCCTCCATGAGAATTGCTGTGACCTGCTCACCGCATACAAGCTGGCGCACCTGGGATGCGTCGATGGTGCCGTAGAGGAGCTCGTCAGGCTCCTGCCGGGCAGCGGCGATCATAGTTCCGTCGAGTCCGTACTGTCCATTGTCATAGGCGCCCCAGCAGTAGACGTGACCATCCTCTGAGATCGCCACACAGTGGTCGGAGCCGGCGGCGACATGGACTATCTTGCTGTTCTGAACCTCCTCAGGTATATTCAGTACATTGAGACGTGAGTCGGAGGTGTTCGGATTGAACCCCCACATGTACACATGACCCTCGCTGGAAAGGCCGATGGTGAAGGTGCCGCGGGAGGATATGTCTATGGCGCCATCCTTCATGTCGTCGGGGATCTTCATGAAGCTCTGGGTGGGAGCCACATTGGCATGGAGCATTTCTGAGCCGTTTTCAGTGAGATCCACAGGCGAGATTGCAGAGCCTATGAACACAAAGAGGAACATGCCGACAAGCACAATAACGGCTGCGGTCGCAAGAGGCTTCCGGAAGAAGCGCTTGACGGCGAGTTTGGATGGGCTGTCGTAGCGCTCGTCAGCCACGGTAAGTTCCCTTGAGGGACCGAAGAACATCCGACTGAGCCAGCGCAAAGGCGTAAATACCCTTTTTGAGGAGTTGGATTTATCATTTTTTCTGCTGCTCATAATGTAATCCTCCTCACTTATTCACGCGTACGCGCGGGTCGGCGATACCGTAGGCGATATCAATTACAAGGTTGCCCAGAAGTCCTGTGACTACATAGAACATCTGGAGCAGCAGGACGACTTCAAAGTCCTTGTCATTGAGAGCATTGATATAGATACGTCCAACACCGTTCAGACCAAATATGTTCTCAATAACGACGGATCCGCCGAAGATCCCCAGGAACCACCCGACAACAAGCGTGATGATAGGTATGAGGGCGTTGCGGAAGGCGTGGCTGTAGACAACGGTCTTCTCGCGCAGTCCCTTGGCCCTGGCGGTGCGTATGCAGTCGAGAGACAGCGCCTCCGACATGGAAGCGCGCACATAGCGCGTCATGCCGCCTAAGGAGGAGAAGGTCATCACTATGAGCGGGAGCGCCATGTAATATAGCTGGTCAAGGAACTTCTTCATGCCGACATAGTTTGAACCAGGTGTTTTCATGCCTGAGACGGGGAACCACCTCAGAATAATGGCAAAAATCCAGATGAAGACAATCGCAACGATAAATGAGGGGATGCTGTAGCCCACAATCGTGCACACCTGTATGGCTGTGTCACGCCGGCTTCCCCGGTGAACGGCACAGAATATACCGAGAGGTATTGTAATTCCGAGGCCCAGTATAGTCGCGAAAATATTGATGAAAATCGTGTTTCTCATAGGCTCCAGCAGCACATCAATAGCAGGCCTGTCGTAGCTGTAGCTGTAGCCGAAATTTCCCTGAAGTATGCCCTGATAACGTCCATTGATAGGAGCCAGCCCAATCCAACCCAGGTAGCGTATGAACACGTTCTGATCCAGCCCAAGCTCATGACGTTTTTCTTCCAGTCTCTGAGCGTAGAGCTCGTCTGCGTCAGGGTTGCCCTTGAGGGCGTTTTTATAGGTTTCTACCTCCACTATCGCCCGGTCAAACGGGATCATGGTGTATACCAGGAACATAAGAAGGGAGAGTATAATCATGACAATAACCATGTAGACAAGCCGCTTCAGAACATATTTGCCCATAGCCTTACTCCCTTTCCTTTGTTATTCTGCGGGGCTAAGTCCCCCGATATTTCAAAATGGGGCAGCCTTACCGGGCTGCCCCATTTCCGCAAATACTTCTGCTTCTTCCGGTATTCTTTTAAGAGATATGAGAACTCAGAAGCCCTTTATGTTTGCATAGATGATTGCTTCCGCAGCTCCGAAGAACGGTGATGTCTCAAAGTTCTCGATGCTGGAGTTGTAAACATCGTAGTAGTAGTTGGAATACAGGGGGATGTCAGGCAGGAGCTCGTTCCATCTCTCGATGTAGGCCATCCACCACTCATTGTACTCATCCTCGGTCTTGGCATTGTAGACCATGGCGAAGGAGAGGTAATTCATGCCCAGCTTTCCGCCGGAGGCCTCGTAAGCTTCCTCATAGGTCAGCTTCTCTGCGGTTATGTCGTAGGGGAATGCCGCGTCATATGGATCCTTGATCTTGTTCATGGAGTAGTCGGCCCAGGTCGGATCGTCCATCCAGTTATAAGCGTAGTCATAGATGGATGAATTCCATCCGGTGGCCAGGTTGTACATGCCGTAGGTCGGGGTTCCAAGATAGCCCGAAGACGGATCGCGGTAGATATTACCTGTCAGTGTGGTGAAGTCGCCAACTGTGGAGCGGATGACCATTCCGGCTGCCGCAAGCTCAGTGCTGTTTGCCAGCGTCGTGGCGAGAAGATCCGTCACAGTGTTCGGAGTGGAGCCAAACCAGTTGATAGCGAGAGGCATATAGTACACGCCGTCAATCTCAACGGTCTTGTACTCAACACCATCGGTATTTGCAACGGAGGCGTAGGTCTTGTTGCCGGCGTCGTTTCCGTAGATATCAAGGGCATTTGCTTCCTCGTCGGTCAGCTTCTTGTAGCGGACAGCGTCAACACCGCTCTGACCCGCCACAAAGGCCTCGCCCTTGGAGTTATAGACCCATCCGCCCTCCTCCAGGACACGCACTGCGTTGTCAGGGGAGTAGGAGTAGTCGATAAGCTCAATGTCATCCTTCACAGCCTGCCACATGGAGAAGTCCGGGCTGTAAGGTCCGTCAACAACGACTCCGTAGCCGCCGGTGAAGGTCTGGCAGAAGGAGGCGCGGTCGAGCAGATACGCGATAGCCTGACGGACTTCCTGGAACATCGTCGGGCCAAAGTCGCAGTCAAACTCGATCTTTCCGTAACCGGCGCGCTGATAATGTACCTCCGAGAAGTTTACGTTATCAACAACAGCCAGCGCTTCCTTGGTTGAGTCGCCGCCGGTGATTCCGCTGAGAACGTCAACAGCGCCGGTAGTGAGCTGGTTAAGCTGAGTCTCTTCAATCAGCTTTGTGTAAACAACGGTCTCGATTGACGGGGTCTGACCCTCAAAGTTCCCCTTGTAGTTGGGGTTGAGCGTCAGGGTCACTTCCTTGGTGCTGGAGTCCCAGTTGGAAATGACATACGGGCCGGAATAGGTGCATTCCGTTATGTCATATCTGTGACCCGCAATATAATCGGC
Source organism: uncultured Oscillospiraceae bacterium (assembly GCA_964411785.1). Classification (GTDB taxonomy): domain Bacteria; phylum Bacillota; class Clostridia; order Oscillospirales; family Oscillospiraceae; genus RUG626. The sequence continues at coordinate 13,905 of CAYPMJ010000028.1, read as the reverse complement.
CATCACATAGTCGCCGCTGGAATCCTTCTCATAGAAATCGCCCGTCAGGTAGACGCCGTCGCCGTCATCGGCAAGACCAATGCCCTCGCCAAGCCAGAGGTCAAGGGGCATCGGCTCGAAAGCGGCGTAAGTATATGCGTAATAGTAAGGATAATAGTCGCTGCTTATCGTCGCCGAAAACGTCATCTCGTCGAGAAGGCGAAGACCGGAGAAGACCTTAGAGGCGCCGTCCCCGTCGTTCGTTCCGTCGTAGGCGCGGTAAGCTCTATAGCCAACGAACGCCTGTCCGGCAGTGCCGGGGAGCCCGGCCGCAACTGCAACAGGGGTTCCGAAGGCCATTGTTCTGGCAAGGTAGTTGGCCGCAGTCACAGGCGTGCCGTCCGCGAAGGTAAGTCCGTCGGCAATCTCAATGGTGACTGTGTAGGTGCCGTCATCGTTCTCCACCTCGCTGTGGGACTTGACAGAAGTCTGGTTCCACACGTAGGAGCCATACTGGTCAACCTCCATGGTCGAATATCCGACGGTCAGAGAGTAGATATCCTGGTCGGATGCGCCGGCTGAAGAGCTTCCCCAGCCGGGATACCGGAAGTCGCCGGAGAGCTCCGTGATGCTGCCAAGGATGACTCTGTTTGTCGTAATGGCAACTGATTGGGTCTGATTGCTGTCAGATCCCGCACTGGAGTTCCCATTATCGCCTGAGCTGTTGCCGGCGTCTGCATTCGTGTCGCCGTCAGACACATTGCCGTCGTCAGTCGTGCCACCGCTGCAGGCGGTGAGAGCGCAGCTGAGAACCATGACAACTGCCAGGAGCAGTGCAATGCGTTTCTTCATCGTTTTTTCCTCCATCATAAAATTCATTTCCTTCAGAACTGTCTCTAGAGGGAGCCACGGGCGTCCCCTTTGGTTCTGCACAACGGACATGACGCCATTTCACTGCCCGTTGTGCAAAATCAAAAAGCGCCACTCACTGGCGGCCCACGGCTCACCGGGCCGGGTATTCCGGCACCTGATACAGCATTGAGGATATCGAAATTATATTTCGCACAAGGCCTTATGTCAAGCACATTTTAAAAAAGACGGCGTTTTTCAGCGATAAGTTCAAAACATCCCCGGCTCTGAGCCATTTTTGCATTATTTTTATGAACAAATTGCAAAATCCTGCCGGATGAGCCTTCCGAGGGGCAGCTGTGGCGAAATGGAGGCGCCCACAGCCGCTTGACCAATCAAACGAAAAGACAGCGGGCGCGGAAATAAAGACTGTGTAGATTGACCATAGTATTCCGGAGCGGTGGTGTAATATAATGTACAGGCGCCGGAGGGCGCAGAAAAGAAAAGCAGAGTAGGCTGCCGTGCGTTAAGTGCCGGAGGGACGGGGAGTTGCTGTCCGGACGAAGAAGATTTTCGCGGTACGGTGGCCGCATCCCGCTGCTGCATATCGGAGAGACGCCTCCCTATGCAGTTACGCTGCTGAAAAGGAGGTATTTTTATGACCGGAAAGCGACGGAGCTTTTCAAATGTCCAGTCTCTGACCCTGGCCGCCATGCTTGCGTCAATGAGCGTGGTGATTGGCATTCTGTGCAAGAATTTCTTTACGTTCCAGATCTACTATCGTTTCACGCTGGAGAATCTGCCGGTAGTATTTGCCGGGCTGGTGCTTGGACCGGTGTACGGTGCGCTGACAGGTGCGACGGCGGACCTTGTGAGCTGCCTTTGCAGCGCCTATCCGGTTCCAAACCTGCTTATAACCGTCGGCGCAGCGTGCGTCGGGCTCACTGCGGGACTTGTCCCCAGGTATGTGGTGAGACGCCCGGGCCTCAGACAGACGGCGGCTGCGGAGGCGCTGGGACATCTGGTGGGTCAGGTCGGCGTTAAATCAGTCGCAAAGATCGTGATGCTGGGAATGCCGTGGCAGGGAATATTCATTGGCCTGGGAGTCTCCATTGTGGCCGGGACTCTCGAGACGGTGCTCATACAGCTTGTGCTGAGCCGCCTTAAACTTAATACCACAGAGGGGAGCGCGGGGGATTGACTTACGAGGAGGCGCTTGAGTATATACACACAAGGAGAGGTTCAAAGCGCGGCCTTTCAAGGACGGAGGCGCTGCTGGCGAAGCTTGGCTCGCCTGAGAAGAAGCTGAAGTTTGTCCATGTGGCCGGGACGAACGGCAAGGGCTCAACCTGCGCGTGTATTGAGTCGGTCCTGCGCCACGCCGGGTATCTGACCGGGCTCTATACGTCGCCGTTCATCACGCGGTTCAATGACCGGATCCGCGTAAACGGGGAGAACATAGGTGATGAGGAGCTTGCGCGGCTTGTGGAGCGGATAATGCCGCTTGCGGAAGAGGAGCCGGACAAGCCGACCGAGTTTGAGCTCATAACGGCGCTGGGATTTATGTATTTCGAGGATCGCGGATGCGACATTGTGGTGCTGGAGGTGGGACTGGGGGGAGAGTTTGACTCAACGAACGTCATTCCGACGCCCGAGTGCGCCGTGATAACGGCGCTGGGACTTGACCACACCGGAACGCTGGGCCCTGACATCACGGACATAGCCAGAGCGAAAGCGGGTATCATAAAGCCGGGCGGCGACGTTGTGCTGTATGAGGCGGAGCCGTCAGCGGACGCGGTGGTGGAGAGAGCGGCCAGGGAACGCGGAGCCAGGCTCCACCGGGTGGACTTTTCAAAGCTGAATATGAAGGAGCATGATCTGACCGGCTGCACCTTTGATTTTGGCAGGATGAAGGATCTGCGCGTAGCGCTTGCCGGGACATACCAGCCGGAGAACGCAGCGACGGCAGTCACGGCCCTGGAGATTCTGAGGGAGCGGGGCTGGCATGTGACGGAAGAGGATATCCGTGAGGGCCTCAAGCAGGTTTACTGGCCGGGACGGTTTGAGCTGCTGCGGCGTGATCCGGTGTTTCTTCTGGACGGAGCGCACAACCCCCACGGGGTACGCGCCACAGCAAGGAGCTTACGGGACAATTTCCCGGAGGGCGGCATTGTGTTCCTGACAGGAGTTATGGCGGACAAGGATGTGAGGAACATGATACCGGAGCTTGCGGGACTGGCGAAGCGCTTTGTGACCGTCACTCCGGACAACCCCAGGTCACTTCCGGCGAGGGAATATGCGGAGCTGCTGCGCGGGTATGGGCTCTGCGCCGAGGACGCGGAGACAATCGACGCCGGCGTCCGCCGTGCACTGGAGCTGGCCGGCTCCGACGGGGTGGTCTGCGCGGTAGGCTCGCTGTATTTCTCTCAGGATGTAAGGGAGGCAGTTGCAAGAGCGTCGGGTCAGGTATCGCCCTGATGAGATTCGTGTAAGGAGATGTACAAAAACCGCGCCTGGAGACAGCTTTCACTCTTTTTTTTGCCGCACGGATTTACCGTACAAAGAAGAGCGGAAGCACATCTCCGGGCGCGGCTTTTTATGCCTCTTGGGAGAATGACGCAAGGTGAGGGAAAAAAGACCGGGCAGACGGGAAAGACAGGCTACTCTGTAAAGTGTACGTGGTTATTGATGTGATCCTGACAGAAGCAGTGGTACCCCTTGCAGCGGGAGCAGTAGCGGAACTCAAGCTCCGGGTGGTCGGCGTCGGTCCGGCCGCAGACAGCGCATTTATGGCGATACGCCGCGTGGGCCTCGGTGCGTTCCGCCCGACGGGACGCGGCTTTGAACTGCACGCGCCTTGTGGCGTAGCTGCGTTTTCTGAATATCTGCCTGAAAAGACTTGGTCCCAGAAAGAGAAGAAAGTTAAGGACTGCCACGATCGGCAGCAGATTCAGCGGGAACAGCGACGAATACCGCACGACGCTGACGATGAACAGCGCCGCGTCAAGATATGCAAGCCACTTTATCTTTATGGGGATAATAAACATAAGCAGCAGGGTGTGGTCAGGCCACAGCACAGCGAAGGCAAAGAAGAGCGACATGTTTAAATAGTACGCGTCAAGCCCGGGCTGGGAGCCGAAGGCGTAGCAGATGAACCCGAAGATGACGTTGAACAGCCACCCGCTCAGGTAGTAGATGGTGAAACGCGCGGCCCCCCACTGGCGCTCCAGCGCCGAACCGATGAAGTAGTAGAGATACAGCGTCAGCAGCAGATAGATTGGGTTATAGTCTGAGGGGATGAAGAGAAATGTGAACAGACGCCACACCTGACCGCGGAGTATTTTTCCCGGATAGAAGGCGAGCGCCTGAAGAAAAGCGCCCGAGCTGTCCATCAGTGCGACAAGGTAGACGAAGACGTTGCCGACGACAATGTAGAGCATGAGGTTCCTTATCCCGAATTTCGGATGCCTGTAGCAGAATTTGGATACGGCTTTGTCAATGAAGTCCAATTTACCCACCTCGTTAGTGTTCCTTTTTCAGGACTATAATACAGCTTTTTTGTCTGATTGTCCATAAACTATGTGTAAACATTTGTATTTTAAAAATAGTGCTTTTCATTTCGCGCGAAACGTGTTACAATAAGCTGAATAGACATGATTTTACCCGAAGGCCGGCTGCCATGCCCGGCCGGCGTGGTCAATAAAGTGGGGGACATACCCGGATATAAGACACAAAAACTTGAGAAAGGGAGAAAGCACCAGATGTCCAACAGAATATTTACCTCGGAATCCGTAACCGAGGGCCATCCCGACAAGATCTGCGACCAGATATCAGACGCCGTGCTGGACAGCATACTTAAGGAGGACAGGCACGCCCGTGTGGCCTGTGAGACGTGCTGCACCACGGGACTTGTGCTGGTCATGGGGGAGATCACAACGTCCTGCTACGCGGACATCGCCGCCATCGCGCGTAAGACGATCAAGCGCATAGGCTACGACAGGCCCGAGTACGGCTTCAACGGGGAGACATGCGCCGTGATAACCTCTATCGACGAGCAGAGCCCCGACATAGCGCGGGGTGTCGACAACGCGTTCGACGAGGAGGGAGAGGAGGGAGCCGGGGATCAGGGCATGATGTTCGGCTATGCCTGCGATGAGACGCCTGAGCTCATGCCGGCGCCTATCTCTCTTGCACACGCGCTCACAAGGAGACTTGCGAAAATACGAAAGAGCGGGGAGCTGGACTTCCTGCGGCCTGACGGCAAGGCGCAGGTGACGGTTCAATACGGGGAGGACGGGCACGTGGAGTGGTGTCCGGCCATTGTGGTATCCACTCAGCACTCCGAGACCGTGGATATAGAGACGCTGCGGGAGGCGGTGGTGGAGACGGTCATAAAGCCTGTTATCCCGCCTGAGTATATACGCAGCGCGACAAAGCTCTTTGTGAATCCCACAGGCCGGTTTGTGGTCGGCGGCCCGATGGGGGATTCAGGCCTTACGGGCCGGAAGATAATAGTCGATACCTATGGCGGAGTCGGCGGGCACGGAGGCGGCTGCTTCTCGGGAAAGGACCCGAGCAAGGTGGACCGCTCCGGAGCGTATATGGCCAGGTACATCGCAAAAAATATTGTCGCGGCAGGGCTTGCGCGACGCTGCCAGATCGAGCTTGCATACGCCATAGGCGTGGCGCAGCCTGTATCGGTGCTGGTTGAGACCTTCGGGACAGGTTCCATGACAGATGAGAGACTCTCAGAGGTTGTACGCGAGTGCTTCGATATGCGTCCTGCCAGGATTATATCCAGACTCGGCCTTCTTGAACCGATATATCTGCAGACCGCGGCCTATGGCCACTTCGGACGGCCGGATCTCGATCTGCCCTGGGAGAGAGTCGACATGGTAGAGACACTCAGGGATCACGCGAGGTGAGGCAATGGGGAGAGAGAATGAGGGCATGTATCGCCGGGATGGACATTACTCCTCCGGCAGACCGGGCAGACCCGGCAGCGGCCGCGCCCAGTCCCGGGACCGGAGCGTGAAGAGGTCTGCCGGGGCCCCGGAGCGGAGGGAGAATTCCCGGGGAAGACCCGCACCGCCGCGGCCCGGGCGTCAGCAGATGAGGACTCCGCCCCTGCCGCCTGAGCGCCCGCCGAGGCCGGTTCCGCCGGGCAGACAGCCGATGCCTCCGATGCCGATCCCGCCTGAGCGACCTGAGGAGGCGGGGGAGGACATCATAGAGGGACGCAACGCGGTGACTGAGGCCATCAGAGCGGGAAGGACAATAAACAAGCTCTTTGTGGCCAAGGGCGATATTGACGGCTCCCTCAGACACATTATTTCCATGGCCCGCGAGGCCGGAGCAGTGGTCATGGAGGTTGACCGGAGAAGACTTGATCAGATGAGCGCCACCGGTGCGCATCAGGGTGTTGTGGCTGCGGCGGCGGTGAAGGAGTACTGCACGCTGGACGATATACTGGATATTGCCGCCGAGCGGGGCGAGCAGCCGCTCATAGTCATCTGCGACGAGCTCTCCGACGGCCACAATCTGGGCGCCGTAATCCGGACAGCGGAGGCCGCAGGAGCCCACGGCGTCATCATACCTAAGCGCCGCAGCGCCGGCCTCTCTGCTGTGGTTGGAAAGGCATCCGCGGGGGCGGTGGAGTATATGGCCGTGGCGCGGGTGGCAAACCTGACGGACGCCATTCGGGAGCTTAAATCCAGAGGAGTCTGGATCTATGGCACCGCGGCGGAAGCCGAGACACCTCTCTGGGATGTCGACCTCAAAGGGCCGACGGCGCTTGTCATAGGCTCCGAGGGGGACGGGATGAGAAGGCTCGTATCGGAAAACTGCGATTTTCAGCTGTCGATTCCAATGCTCGGGCGAGTATCCTCATTGAACGCGTCCGCCTCCGCGGCGATCATCTTATATGAGGCAGTAAGACAGCGGGGGATGAGATAAGGGCACGGCAAAACTAGTTGATTCGGGGACAGTGTCATGGAAAATAAGAAGCACGATACCGAAAACGAAGCTTTAAGCGTAGAGTCCATACTGAATGAGGATTTTGAGTCGGAGGAGAGCTTTTCGCTGGAGTCAATTCTGGCGGAGTACAAGAGCGACGCCTTCATGGCCGGGGACAAGCGGACGCCCAGCGACGTGCTGCAGCAGCGCACGGATTCCATTCTCAGGGAGGTGCGCGGCGAGTCTGCGCCGGCTGAGCGGACAGGGGGAAGTGTGGAGCAGCGTAGCGCCGGGAGCGGACGGAGCACTTCTGCTAAGAGGCAGGAGGTATCCGCAAGACCTGGGCGGCAGCCTGCAGACGCAGCCTTGCCGGGAGAGCAGACAGCAGTGCGCAGAGCGGCTCAGCAGCCCCGTGCCGCGGAGGAGAGGCGCGGCAGGTTTCAGATTGACGACGAGAATGTCTCCGACTCTGAGCGCCGGTATTTTGAGAACTTCCGGTATGCTGACGCCGACGCAGCGAACGCTTTGAAAGCCGGCAGAGGTGACGCCCGCGGCGACGACGATGAGGATGACGGGGATCTGGAGGACGGTACAGGCGAGGGCGTTCTGGGACGCCTCTTTCAGAAGCGCTCCGGGGGAGGGAGCCGGGAGAGTGTCGGCGACGGGCCCCGGGGGACAGGCCGCAGCATGAAGGCCCCCTACAGCGGGGACGGGGATGGTGTGCGCTATGCGCGGAGAGACTTTGATGAGGAGGACATGCGCACCCCGGCGGATGAGTCGAGGCTGGAGCCGTTTGACGACTACAGCGGCGACGAGGAGCCTCTGGACATCCCAAGAGAGATAAACCGATTTGCCGTCCGTGTCCCATCGGCCCGTCTCAGGGCAATGGCAGTGGGGGTGATCTGTGCGCTGATGCTGCTTATCACGTTCATGAGCTACAGGGGGAGTCCGCTTCCCTTCGGAATAGGGGACAATGCGCGGACGGCCACAGGCGTTATGCTTATAATGGAGCTTCTCGTGATCGCCCTTGGCCTCGACGTGCTGGTATCGGGCTTTGATGATGTGCTGAGATTGTCATTCAGTGCGGAGTCCCTCATCCTGTTTTCGTGCATAGCGTCGGTGACGGACGGCTTTGTCATGCTCATCAGAAATGACTTTACGAACGGGCTGAGCCTCGCGCTGGTGTCCGCGAGCTCTCTGTATTTTGCCCTTATTGCCAGAAAGTGCTATTACATGGCCATGTGCGACTCGCTGAAGACATCCATGGCCTCCGCGTCTCCTTACGGGCTCATAGCAGAGAGCGAGAGCATAGAGGGGAGACAGGTGCTTAAAAAGGTGCCGGGGGCAGTGAAGGGCTTCTATAACAGACTCACTGAGGCGGACTTCGGAGAGACTCAGTATAAGAGCTTCGCGCCGCTCTTTCTGGCACTGTCGCTGATACTGTCGCTGCTGACCTCTCTGACCGGAGGCAGAGCGGCGGACTTCTTCCGCACATTTTCAATCATGACCGCTGTGTCGGCGCCGTTTACAGGTTGCTCTCTCTATGCGGTGCCGTTCAGATATGCCGCTGCGAGGGCAAAAAAGGTCGGGAGCGCCGTGGCCGGGTGGGGAGGGGCCTCGGACATCTATTACTCCGACGGAGCCGTGATAAGCGACCAGGATCTCTACCCGACGGGCACGGTCTCGCTGGGCGGGATAAAGCTCTTTGAGAAGGTCTCACAGAGAAAGGCCATCGTCTATACCTCGAGTCTTGTCATCGCCTCCGGCTCCGGCCTTGTCAAGGTGTTTGAGGAGCTTCTGAAATCTCAGGAATACATGTCCATGCAGGTGAAGGAGTTCGCCTATTACGACGGAGGCGGCATAGGCGGAGTGGTCGCAGGGGAGCGGGTCCTGGTGGGCAACGGGGGCTTTATGAATCTTATGGGCATCCGCGTTCCGGATGGCCTTAACGACAAGAGCAACCTGTTTACCGCCATCAACGGTGAGCTTGCGGCGTTTTTCACCATAAACTATGTCCCGACAAACTCGGTCCAGGCGGCTCTGGTGTCGCTTCTGAGAACGAGGACGAGGATCCTTATGGCTATAAGAGATGTAAATATTACGCCTAACAGCATACAGCAGAAGTTCAAGGTCTCAACAGACGGGCTTGAGTATGTGCCGGTGGAGACGGTGTACAAGCTGTCGGAGAACTCTGTCCCTGAGGGGTGCGGCTCCGCGGCCATACTTTGCCGGGGCGGGCTCGCGCCCGTGGCGGAGGTCATAACCAGGGGACGGCGGCTGAAGATGGTGTGCGAGTTCAACACACTTATTTCGCTTGTCGGCTCAGCCGTGGGCCTTCTTATGATGTTCTTCATATGCTGGACAGGCTCGTTTGCCTCCGCCTCGGCCATGAATATATTCACATTCCTGGCGGTGCTCAAGCTGGCCGTATGGGGAGTTTCACAGCTCGTGAGAACAAAGTAGCCGGCAGCCCTGAGAACGCCCAGGTGGACAATTTTAAAAACAACTTGTTTTATGAGACTGGATATTATATAATATCGTAAGATTTCGGCGGTTTTCCAACCGACTATTCTAATTGGGAGAAGGTACTGACTTTATGGGCTACGCAGTTGAAAACATCCGCAACATCGCGCTTCTGGGACATCAGGGAAACGGCAAGACGTCTCTCGCCGAGAGTCTCCTTTTTACCGCGGGCGCCATTGACCGGCAGGGGAACACTCTGGACGGAAACACTGTTTCCGACTATGACGAGCAGGAGATCCGCCGGAAGATAAGCATTTCCGCCTCAACCATGTATGTGGAGTATAAGAAGCACAAGATCAATATTATTGACACACCGGGCTATTTTGACTTTGTTGGGGAGGTACGCGAGGCTCTCCGCGTGGCCGATATAGGTATCATAGTTGTGTCCGCCAAGGAGCGGATGAATGTGGGCGCGGAGAAGGCGTGGAAGATGCTCACGGACCGCGGTATGCCCCGCGCCATATACGTCTCCAAGACGGACGAGGAGCACGCAAATTTCCACAAGACATATGAGGAGCTCCGCGCGAAATTCGGCAAGTCAGTATGCGCACTGGTTGATCCTATCGTGGAGAGTGACAAGGTGGTAGGTACTGTCGACGTTGTGGCGAGGAAGGCCTATCGATTTGGCAGCGGAAAGAGGACAGAGGTCCCCGTTCCGCCGGACATGGCGGAGCGCGTGGAGGCGCAGTATAACGACCTTATGGAGAGCGCCGCCGGTACCAGCGAGGAGCTGATGGAGAAGTATTTTGATGAGGGATCCATCTCCCAGGAGGAGATACGCGGAGCCCTTGGGGTGGGCGTGGCGTCGGGCGAGATTTGCCCGGTCTACTTTGGAAGCGCTGTCTCCAACATGGGGACGACTGTGCTCCTTGACGCGATAGTCAGCATGTTCCCGGCTCCAATGGAGCTTGGGGAGAAAATCAAGGCGGACGGAACGCCAAAGGCGATAATATACAAGACAATATCGGATCAGTTCGGCAAGTACAGCCTGTTCAAGGTCATCTCCGGGACGTTGACGCCGGATCTCACCATGAATAATCCCGGCAGCCAGACACAGGAGAAGCTGGGACATATATACATGATGCAGGGGAAGAAGCCGGTGGAGGTCAAGGAGGTTGGCCCCGGCGATATAGGAGCGCTCTCCAAGCTTTCGGCGACAAAGACCGGGGATACACTCGCTGTGGGCAAGGACGTGGAGCCGGCTCCGGGCATTGAGTTTGACCCGCCGTGCTATTCAAGGGCGATTGTACCCAAGGTGAAGGGAACGGAGGATAAGGTCGCTCAGGGAATAGCCCGTCTTCGCGAGGAGGACAGGACTCTGCACCTGGAGAACAACAAGGAGACGCACCAGATGGTGCTGGAGGCCATGGGCGACATGCAGCTCGACGTGGTCTGCTCGCGCCTTAAGAGCCGCTCCGGCGTGGAGGTGGAGCTTCTGCCGGTACGTGTTCCGTACAGAGAGAAGATACGCAAGAAGATAGAGGCGCACGGCCGCCACAAGAAGCAGTCCGGCGGACACGGTCAGTTCGGGGATGTGTGGATTCGCTTTGAGCCGCAGGATGAGAGCGAGGACATGATCTTCGCCGAGGAGGTATTCGGCGGAAGCGTGCCAAAGAACTTCTTCCCGGCGGTGGAGAAGGGCCTGAGGGAGAGCACGGCGAAGGGTGTCCTGGCGGGCTACCCGATGGTGTACCTTAAAGCGACGCTGTACGACGGCTCGTACCACCCGGTGGATTCGTCTGAAATGGCCTTTAAGACTGCGGCGAGTCTTGCGTACAAGGAGCTTGTGAACGCGAGCCCTGTACTGCTTGAGCCGATAGGTCTGCTCAAGGTCACGATCCCTGACGCCAACATGGGCGATATCATGTCTGACCTCTCAAAGCGCCGCGGCAACCCGATGGGTATGAACGTGGACAAGGACGGCAATCAGGTGGTGGAGGCGGAGGTCCCGATGGCTGAGATGGGCAATTACGCCATTGACCTCAGGTCCATGACACAGGGACGCGGAAGCTTCACATTCGAGTTCGTCCGCTATGACGAGGCGCCGCTGAATGTTCAGCAGAAGGTGATAGAGGAGGCAAAGGCCGCAGGAGACGCGGAGTAAAAGGCCGACGGAAGTATACGCCGGAGCCCGCGCCGCCCTTCGAGGGCTCCGGTCTGAGCCCTTGAAGGGCGGCGTTCTGACTTTAAAAAGGGGAATTTCCTATGACAATTTATGATGAGCTTACTGCGCGCGGACTTATTGCCCAGGTGACGGACGAGGATGAGATCAGGGACGTCATTAACAACGGCAGGGCGACCTTTTATATCGGCTTCGACTGCACCGCGGACAGCCTGACAGCCGGACATTTCATGGCGCTCACGCTGATGAAACGCCTTCAGGCGGCCGGAAACCGCCCGATTGCCCTCCTTGGAGGGGGGACGACAATGGTGGGCGATCCCTCGGGCAGAACCGACATGCGGAAGATGCTGACACCTGAGGATATAAGCTACAACGCGGCGTGCTTCAGACGTCAGATGGAGCGCTTTATTGACTTTGGCGGGGATAAGGCGCTGATGCTCAATAATGCCGACTGGCTGATGAAGCTGAACTATATAGACCTTCTCAGGGAGGTCGGCACGTGCTTCTCAGTGAACAATATGCTCCGGGCTGAGTGCTATAAACAGCGGATGGAGAAGGGGCTCAGTTTTCTGGAATTCAATTATATGATAATGCAGTCATATGACTTTTACCACTTATACCGGAATTACGGCTGCAACATGCAGTGCGGAGGAGACGATCAGTGGAGCAACATGCTTGGCGGAACGGAGCTTATACGCAGGAAACTCGGCAAGGACGCCTACGCTATGACAATAACTCTGCTGACAGATTCTCAGGGGAAGAAGATGGGAAAGACAGCGGGCAACGCCGTGTGGCTGGATCGCAATAAGACAAGTCCTTACGACTTCTACCAGTACTGGCGGAATGTGGATGACGCGGATGTGATGAAATGCATCAGGATGTTGACATTCATTCCCCTTGAGCAGATAGAGGAGATGTCCGGCTGGCGCGGAGAGAAGCTCAATGAGGCCAAGGAGCTTCTGGCGTTTGAGCTGACTGCGCTTGTGCACGGTGAAGAGGAGGCAAACAGGGCCAAGGACAGCGCACGGGCGCTGTTCGGCGGCGGGGGAGCCGAGGAGATCCCCACGGCTGAGCTGACCCAGGCGGATCTTACAGAGGCCGGCACGGCGGATTTATTGACAGTGCTTGTGCGCTCGGGGCTCTGCCCGTCCAAGAGTGAGGCGCGGCGCAATGTGCAGCAGGGCGGCGTGACAGTGGACGAGGAGAAGGTAACGGATATAGCCTTCGAGCTGGACGGGGACAGGCTCAGACATGGCGTGCTGCTCCGCAGAGGGAAGAAGAGCTTCAAAAGGGTTGTGCTGAAATGAAAAACCCGCCCGGCAACGGAGAAGGAGTGTGCCGGGATACGGGTAAGGGATCGGCGGAGGAGAGAGACAAATGGCCAAGGTTTCAACCAGCATTACCATAGACGCGGAAGTAAAGGCAAAGGCCCAGGAGCTGTTTGCGGATCTGGGACTGGACTTCTCAACGGCTATTAATATGTTTCTCAGGCAGTCAATACGGGAAAACGGGATACCATTTGCCGTACGGCGCGGGCCCGTCCAGGAGGGGAGACCCGGGAGGGAGAGCGCCGGACCTGAGCCGGATGAGGGGACAGCGCCGGAAGCTGCCGCCGGGGTCCCGCCCGAGCCGGAAAAGCCTCCATCCGGGAGATCCGCGCCTGGAAACCCGCCTGAAGGCACACCTGCAAGCCGGGATGGGAGTGCGCCTCAGTCCGCGCCTGAGAGGCTACGGGAGTATAAGAGCTATACGGACATGGACGAGATGATCCGGGATCTCATGACCTGACAACGGAATAAAGCAAAGATGGGTATGAAGGCGCTGGCCTTCATACCCATCTTCGAAGAGACCTCGAAGAGCAAAAAGAGCCCTTTTTAAGGGCACATGAGACACATTTTTTCGCAGACCCAGTGACGCCTGATGCACGGCGCTGCCGCGGAAAAAGCCCGCCCGCACTGCAAGAGGGCTGCGGGGGGCTTTTTCCGTACTCAGATGTCCCTTGAAAAACCGTAAGCTATCTCTGAACGCGTCCTGAGGCGTCGCCTCCGGCCAGCTTTTCAACCTCGGCGACTGTTGCAAAGTTGTAGTCGCCCTCAATGGAGTGCTTAAGGGCAGAGGCAGCGACCGCAAATTCCACAGCCTCCTGCGTGGTCTTCCCGGAGAGGAGCGCGTAAATCAGTCCGCCTCCGAAGCTGTCGCCACCGCCAATGCGGTCGATGATGTGCAGGTGATAGAGCTTGGAGAAGCAGTAATCAGTCCCGTCATAGAGCATGGCGCTCCAGTCGTTGTCAAAGGCGGATTTGCTCTCGCGGAGAGTTATCGCGACCTTCTCGAAACCGAATTTGTCCATCAGCTGACGTGCGACGCTCTTGTAGCCCTCCTTGTTCAGCTCACCGGCGGTTATGTCTGTCGCCTCCGCCTCAATGCCGAACACGTCCTTGGCGTCCTCCTCGTTGGAAATGCAGACGTCCACGTAC
>CAYPMJ010000027.1:0-18920 GCA_964411785.1 uncultured Oscillospiraceae bacterium | reverse complement strand
GGCACTGTGTGCAGAAGTCCCGCGCCTCCTCCCAGCTCCACAGGGAGGAGCGGAAGTTTCCGTCAAAGCTCACGGTCATTCCCTTTTCCTTCCCGACCTTCAGAAGATCCAGCACCAGCTTGGCGCAGTTGGGCGACAGAGCCGGCGTTATCCCCGACAGGTGCAGCCAGTCGAAGCCCGTGAGCAGGGCGTCAAGGTCCACCTTGTCAAAGTCGAACTCGGTTATGGCGCTGTGCTTCCTGTCATAGGTCACCTTGCTTGGCCTGATGCCGTAGCCCGTCTCAAGGTAATACGTGCCCAGACGGTGCGTTGGCGTCTCCTCGGGCGTTGTGAGAATCACGGGCGTGCAGTGGACGTCATTGCTCCGCAGCATGCGCACGGCGCTCTTCCCGATAGAATTGTTCGGTACCACTGAAAAGAACGTACTGTCAATACCAAGATTCGCCAGCGCCAGAGCGATGTTCGCCTCGGAGCCCCCGTAGCTTGCATCGAAGTTGTTGGCCACACGAATCTTGCCGTAGTTTGGCGGCGTGAGCCTGAGCATTATTTCGCCGCAGGTGAAGAATTTCCTGGGGCTGTCCCCCAGCAGTGGATTTCGGTGTTCCATGATGCGCCCTCCTTGATTTATTTTTTCAGATATCTGTGCTTATTATGCAAATGCAGCGAAGCGAAATGATAATCGGCCATGCGCTGAAAACGCGGCCTTAAAATAAGTATAATAGCCACAACACCGTTGCGGCTGGTGTTGCGGCTATTATACCAAACTTTCCCTTAATTGTCACCTGTCTTCTGTAAAAACATCGGAAAAAGCGTAAACTCAGCTGTCTTTTAAGCTGAGCTTCCGTTCAGGCACAGGGCAGAGCGACTCGTAGTGCGCGATCACCTGCGGAAACACCCTGTCAAGACTGTAGGTCATCGCGCTCTCATGGGCGCTTCTGCCCAGGGACTTCCCGAGCTTAGCAGAGTCCATGAGTCTTCTGAGGGCTCCGGCGCAGCGCTCAGCATCTCCATATGGGTACATCAGTCCCGTCTCGCTCTCCCGCAGGAGATCTGTATGTCCCTTTACAGCACTTGCGACCACCGGCAGACCTATGTACATGCACTCCAATATGTTAAACGGCAGACCTTCGCTCCTGCTTGCGGATGCGCCCGCGTCCGCTGCCGCGTACCACGGGGAAATATCCTGAATATACCCGGGAAACAGCACCCTTCTTCCCAGATTCAGCCTCGAAGCCAGCGCCCTGCAATCATTCAGAAGCTCACCGCTGCCCGGGAGCACCAGCACTGCTCTCTCTGGAAGAAGCTCCATTGCACGGATCAGGACCTCCTGACTTTTCCGCTTTGAGAACTCCGCTGCGTAGATAATCACAAAGGCGTC
The DNA here is from genome assembly GCA_964411785.1 of uncultured Oscillospiraceae bacterium. GTDB lineage: Bacteria > Bacillota > Clostridia > Oscillospirales > Oscillospiraceae > RUG626. Next base: position 17,542 of record CAYPMJ010000027.1, on the reverse strand, counting down.
ATCGGAGATCTCCAGTTTATCCCGCAGCTTCTGTCGCGCGTCCGGCGGTGTGTCAAGGCGGCTGTAGTCAACTCCCACACCCGGCACACAGCAGATCTCCCCTCCAAGCCTGAAGCGCTTCGCAAGCTCATAATCGCAGCGATTCATGGTAAGCAGAAGGTCCGTCTGCGGCGCCATCCACCGCTCCGCAGAGAGCAGGACGCTTCGCTTTAACACCGGAGTTTCGCTGTCAAAAAGATAGCCATGCACCATGTTGGCTGTTTTCGGCCTGTCCCTCAGGCCAGCCTCGGCCAGTCGGGTGAAGAACGCTGCCAATGAGGTGTGGGTAATAATCAGATCATATTTCTCCTGTGCAAGCCTCCCGCGCAGCATCCGCGCCGCGCGAAAATTCGCCGGTGAGTACATGCGCTTCTCAAACGGAAGTCTGAAAACCGCGTCGGAAAACGGTATTGATGCCGCCTCTCCCCCACAGGCCACATGGACCTGGACGCCATGCTCGTGATACCATCGGATATATGGAATATGAAAATTAATTATGTGGGAAAAAGTTGAAGCAGTAAACAGGACCTTCATCATCCCTGTCCCCTTCGAAAATATTCATCATTCGAACACGGACAGGGGGATCGACATGATCCCCCTGTGGCTTTTCCAATGCCCAGACTTATTATATTACGGTGAGGCCTAAATCGCAAGATGGGAGATACGATTTCTCCATTTATTGGAAACGGGATCTATCCTGCGAGTCTTCCATCTCCCTGACGCGTTTTTCTAAAAGCGCAATTGCCTGAACCAGCTTCTTAACTTTTTCGTTCAGTTTAGATACAATAGCCGTTAATGACATCAGAATACATATTACACAGAATGAAATTACAGCAAACAGTGCGTTTGCGGGGGAATAAATGCCGACTATGCTTGCAAACCAGGCGAGTATCTTTGGAAAGACTGTCAGGAGCAGCATCAGAAAACCGGAAAAAATCCAGAGTAATGTGTACTTGATGTTAAGAGTCTTCTTTTTTAAAAAATAAAACAGCAGAATAAAATAAAGGATAACTGCAAGAAACATCATCAGCTGTAAAGTTTTAGTCATCGGACGTCTCCCTCTTTGTTCCGGACATTCTGGACAAAACTAATGCCAATGATACCTTGATCATATAATAAATCGAACGCAATGGATTGATAGAACTCACACCGTTTTTTCTCTCTCTCATCTGAACAGGTACTTCCACAATTCTCGCTCCATGCATCCCCGAGTACAGTATTGCCTCGGGTTCAGGGTAATCCTGTGCGTAATTTTCAGAAAAAACCTTTATCATTTTCTTGTCGACCGCACGCATACCGCTGGTGACGTCCAACACCCGTATGCCACACAGAAAATGTATCAGACCACTGAGAAAATTAATTCCAAATCTCCGCATTCCGGTTGTCTGAAAGCCCTCTTTTTTTATAAAACGTGAACCAATGACAAAATCCGCTTGTCCATTCTCTATTGGCTCGATCAGATCCTTTATGTAGCAGGCCTCATGCTGTCCATCGCCGTCGAATTGAATGGCTATATCGTAATTATGTGCCAATGCATATTGATACCCAGTCTGCACACCGCCGCCAATGCCAAGATTGACAGGCAGGTTCAGTATATTATAGTTATTCTCTGTACATATCTGTACTGTTTCGTCAATTGAGCAGTCATTGACAATTACGTAATCCGCATCTGGAATTTCATTTTGAATATCTGCTATTGTTGCGCTCAGATTCTCTGCCTCGTTATACGCGGGAATAATTACAAGTAATCTCATCTCTAACCCTACCCATTGCGCTTTTTTTCGTTTTTTATAATCAGAATTTTATATCTATATGGAATATATTTGTCAGTAGCTTATATAGCGTAAGATATAAAGGAAAACAATGTATTCTATAACAGATTTTTGCTGTCCAAATCCCTAGACCCTTTACACCATGCTTCAAAAGCCTGTGCAATGTCAAATAATCTTCCTTCCGGAATAAGTTGTATTCGCTTTTGAAGTATTCATATATCCATTTAAGAAGTTTGTGCATATTCACCTGCCGGTTATCACAGACTCGCAAGGGCATTGATACACCTATATGAATCAACGCTATCTCCGCAATTGTACTTCTCATCCATCGTGCGTCTTCGGCTGAGTGTAAGCGGGCAAGCTCTTCTGCAAAGCAGTAAACCGTCTTCTCCTGCGTATTGGAAATTATAGATGAAGCATGTACCCTGTAGTGGATAAGTACCTCGTCTACACAGGCAATCCTTTTAACATTTCTGTAAAGCTCAAGCTGAAAACACAGATCCTCCCCTGCCTGAAAATCTGGTATTTGTTTACCGGCGACGCAATCCATACGAATAAGCTTGTTCCACAGAGCACCATTAATAAAAGCCAGAATGTCATCCTTCGGCGGCATGAAAATTACGTCTGGAAACCCACACATTTCCCGGCAGAGGACGTGGCCTGTTTCGTCTTCAAAGCGGTCATACGAACATATAGTAATATCTGCACTATGCCTTTGAGCTGTTAAGTATAGCCGCTCCAAAAAATGAGGCTCAAGCCTGTCGTCGCCATCCAGGAAAACAACATATTTTCCAGACAGCTTACCGCTCTTAAGTATAGCGTTCCGAGCCGCCCCGGGACTTCCGCAGAGCTTATCGCCAAGGATAAACTGCAAACGCGGCATTCTATTCTGGCACTCTTTCAAAATAGTCCGAGTTCTATCTGTTGAGCAATCATCATAAACTATCACCTCGAAGTTCAGAAAAGTCTGCACCTCCAATTCCTCCAAACATGTCCTGAGGAATTTTTCAGAGTTGTGTGCTGTAATCGCAACAGATATCTCCGTCATATGTATTTCTCCTGTATTTACAGTACCAGAAGCGGGCTTTCCGAGTTCAGACAGCGGCTATATGCGTTTCGTGTATAAGGACGGTGTGATGAACGAGATATCAATTTTTCTCCCCAGCTTCATGAAGTACTCTGTAGTTGCTTTGTTTACCTTCTCCTGATATTCGGCGTTTGCGGTGGTCGTTATATTCTCATCATAGTAATTGCCGCCCACCGGGTCAAAGCCGTCGTACCCCGCCAGCGCCAGCTCGTGGACGCCGGTTCTGATTAAAACGTTAATAAGCATCAGACCTGAATTATCTGAAACTATATCATCCTCATTCAGGTAAGAGGCGTAGTTCACAGCGCAGACACCGGGCTCGCAGGAGATATTGGAGGTACAGATCAGCTTCGATTTAAGCTTTTCAACGGCGTCCTCAAAGCTTTTAAATCGCTTCAGATTGCTCACGAAAACTCTGTCATACGGATAAAACTCCGGGATGTGATTTACGCAGAATATAACAGGGTCGAATCTCGCGATATAATCCTCAATCTCCCTGCGACAGGCCGAGAGGCTTGACCCGGGGGCGAGAATGAGAATCTTTCTTCCCTGACACAGCCCTGACAGGTCCTGCAGCGCCTCGCTGTCATCAATATTGTGCGCCTGATATTCATGGTAGAGAGAGTTTATGAGATTGCCGTCATACAGCTTCTTCTTTTCCGCTGGAATCGACCTTATAATACTGTTTATATCCCTAACACACAGAGAAACCCTGTTGGCCAGATATGTGGCGTAATTGGGATGACAGTTGTTCACTGCGGCGATATAGTAGGGCGCTGAATACCCCCACGGGTGCTTTGTATATATGGGGAGAATATGCTCGTCCATTATCTCAAGGACAGGGATAAGGTCATATTTGCTTCCCAGATTTTCATTGATGTACTGTGTCAGCAGCTCAGTGCACAGATTCCCAGCCCCGCGCCCCATTCCCAGAACTGATGTGTCTATGATAATACAGCGTCTGGAATTGAGAGAAATCAGCTCCTGCGCATGTGAAAAGGAGAGCTGTAAATTGTTATGGGAATGAAAGCCTATTTTGATTGACTCCTTTAAATCGTGGTCAACCATGTAGAACATGCGGAGCAGATCCCTCTTCCGCATTGTCCCGAAGCTGTCCACAAGATAAAAGGCCTCCGGCTCACTGACATTTGCAAAGTCAATAAGAGAGAGCAGCTCGGCGTCCTGATAGGATATCGTATTCATGGGCTGAAGGAAGACCTTATAGCCTTTGCCCTTAAGCGCCATGACAAGCTGCTTTGCATCGTCTATCTGATGCTTATGAAAGGCAACCCGAACAGTGTTTATCGTGCCCCCCTTATATGGCTCGATACCGCACGGGTCAACCTCCCCGCAGTTCATCATTACAGCAGTAAAGCCCTCCCTTGGCTTAAAGACCTCATCGGCCTCAGAGATACTCCTATAGACGCTCATATCCCCGGTGGCCGGCTTCACATCGCTCACGAATCCACACTCTATTATCTCCACCTGCGACTCACAGAGCTTTGTATAGATCTGCTCTATTGTTCTCTCTCCAAAGCACCAGTTGTTGACATAGCCGCCGTCCCGCAGCGTGCAGTCCAAAACCTGAATTGTGTTCATTTCTTCTCCCGTTTTACATGGTCGCCGTTTTTCATAACGTGATTAAAAATCGCGTCGGCAATGATGAAATCTTCCGCCTCGTCTATATCCACACTCTCAATCTCCCCTACCTCAACAACAAAAGGATTACTTCCAATCCTTCGGTGATACTCATTTATCACCTCGGAGCGATATATATAAAACCCGCTCGTCTCCTCATAGATGGCCTTCAGGTCCTGCGTTCTTGGAATATTATCAAGGTCATAATTGAAAGGCGCTCCGTCAAGCCAAAGAAAGTCCTGAAGCTTTCTGGCAGCAAAGGATGAGTCATACCCCCCGTTAACAACCGCGTCAATTCCCTTTTCGATACTCTTAGCGCTGATGAACGGCGCTGTTGCGTGCGTCATGACATAAACGTCCGCAGGAACCTCACCTGCAAAGCTTTGCAGAACCTCATTCATCCTGGTTGTATCCTGGTCCAATGACTCAGGTCTGCTGAGATACTTAACCCCTGACGGTATGAACTCAAGAATATCCGGATTGCTGCAATAAACATATACCTCATCAATCCGGCTTATCTTGAGCAGTGTTGAGAGGACGTAACAGCACAATGGCATACCATTTGTAAACGCCTTTGTATTCTTCTGCGGCAAGCGCCTGTTGTTCAGCTTCATGGGGACAACCGCTGCAATTTTCATGCGGCTACCTCATGAGGAGAGAGGGAGCGCAGCAAGGGATTGGCACTATATATAATATGCCGGTTAGTACCCCCCCCCCGCATTGTGCAATCTGACGATTGGGCAGCCTTATTAATTTCGTCGCGCCCGCCAACAAGTCCCAGCTCTTCTATCCGGCTTCGAACCTTCCTGAGGTCGTTTGGCGTATCAACAGCGATTGTATTGGAATCCACCTCTATGAATTGCACCTTATAACCATTTTCAATAAAGCGGAGGATTTCAATATCCTCTATTGCCTCCAGCCTGGCTTTCCCAAATCTTTTGCCGTAGTCGCAGAAAAATGTGAGGGCCTCAGGCCTTAAGCCGTATACGCAAACCTGTTTATAATAAGCATAATCAAGGCTGCCCTTTGGATATGGGGCTGTTGAGCGAGTCAGAAACACGCCAATGCCATCTTTATTTGTAATTACCTTTGGAACAGTGAAGTTTACCACATCCACAGGGTCATGAATTTTCGTCATGAGGTTGGAGATCTGCAAATCTGGGTTGTCATAAAATGGCTTGATTGCCGCCTGAATCGTGGCGGGCTCCAGCAAAGGCTCGTCTCCCTGGACATTGACATACAGATCTGCCGGTATCTTTTCCGCAACCTCACCAATACGGTCTGTGCCCGTTCTGTGCGTCTCGGCAGTCATAATGACTTCCATCCCGAGCTGACGGCAGACGTCAAAGATCCTCTCATCATCCGTCGCCACATAGACCGAATCAAAATCTCTGACTTTTATACATTGCTGATACACCCACCATATTATCGGCTTCCCACACAGGTCCGCCAGAGGCTTCCCCGGAAACCGGCTCGATTTGTACCTTGCGGGTATCACTCCAATTATTTTCATAAATGTCCTACCTCTGCTTTGTCAATTGTCATCGGATTCACAACAGGCTTCCGTTTTCAAAAAGCTCATCAAACGACACCCTCTCAAACACCTCAAGCTTGCCCCCGCGCGTGGCGTTGAATATCTTTATGTTGTGCGCGTCAGCGTACTTTCTCGCCGCCATATACGCGAGTGTTGATTTATCCAGCTGGGCGACAAAATATTTTCCGGACTTCCAGTCATCCGCCCCGTAATCACTGGAGAAATGATTCCTGACGCCCTCATGCTCCACTATGGACCCATCAGCTTTTTGTTCCACGGAATAGGAATGATCACAGCCAATGATATATATTTCCTCAAAACCCATATATACGGCTATCTGAATCATTGAATATGTAACCGTATAGCCCTCATATATGACCTTGGATACGTCCTCTGAGAAATTTGGTAATTTGGGATAAGGATTCCAAGGCCACAGCATTGGATAAATCACCGTATTTGAATACCTGCACTTTTCGCCTATATATAATGGAATAAATTTAGACGTAATATCCAGATTTTCTATTTCATTCCAATATATATCTAAAAGTTTTCTGTCCTGGGCAACATAGAATGTTGGACGCCACGCCGTTTCCTTGAAAATTTTGAATATACAATTTGAGCCAAACGTATATTCGTTTTTCAGCTTTTCAAGATCCGAAACCGTAAGGCTCGGCCCGTTGCCAATAATAAAGCATCGCTTTCCTGCGTACTTATTCTTATAGCTTCGAATTGTCTTTTTTGATTTAAACGTCACCACAAGGTCTTTAGGTGTGTAAAAAGGAACATGCAACAATAAATAGCCAACTCTCTCATATATGCTGTTAGCCTTCTTATATTTGTCATCCATCTTTCATCCAAGCTCCCTTTTAATATCAATGTATAATTTTACGACCCTGTAAGTGGATTACGCTCTAAAACGAGCTACGCTTTATCTCAGATAACAACTCCTTTATCTTGCCTCTCTGCATGATGAGAAACACGACAATGAGCGCGATAATCGCGTATCGGATGATCCAGTAAGGGTAAATAAGCAATATAGCAAAAGCAACAGCCAACAACGCAGCAGAGATGAACAAAATAACCTTTTCATTGTACGGCCTTGCTCCATCCATCTTCTTTTTGCAGACAATCCGCATGAAAACATAGTGTGCGAGGCTATAAAGCATATAGCAGACAAGCGTCGTATACGCGGCGGCAAAGTACCCGAAAACCGGTATGAGCCACGCGTTCAGCGCCACATTTGCCGCTGCGGCCAGAACGGACGCCACAGCGATAAACTTGTTTGCACCGAAGAAAAACTCCACATTGCCAAACTGGCAATACAGAAAGGTGAAGTAAGTACTCAGCGCGATGACTGGGATAAGCGGTATGGCATCATAGTAGTCCTCTGTGGCGAAGAGCCTGACAACCTCCGGCGCGACCAGCACAAGCGCCAGGATGAGAATTCCCACCGCCAGAAGCAGATAATTTACAAATCCTCTTACTTTTTTCGTATCCTTTTTTCCAAGGCAGTCATACACCACCGGGATTATTGCGCTGTTAATAGAAGACGTAACCAGACCAACTGCAAGAGATATTGTGTATACGAAGCTGTATATACCAGCTTCAGCGGAACCCACCAGATTACTGATCATCACCCTGTCCGATTCGCCAAGGATAATGGAGGAGAGATAGTGCGGAATCAAGGGTAAGTTAAAGCCAAGAGCAAATCTCCAATATTCCCTGGCAAAAAAGCTCTTTCCTCTTACATAGTTAATCGCGCTAAAGAGAATTCCGAAGAGCATTTGTACAATAGCTCCAGAATAAATTGCAACCGTCAAACGACTCTCAGCAGGAGCAAACAAAACGGCAACCAGTGGCGCAATCAGCGAAACAATCGAGTAAACAGCTGTTGCAGCAGCAAGCCCCTTATACTTGTACTCGTAACGCTGCTTTGCGGTCCATACAAGGAACGCCTCAGAGAACAGCAGCTGGGCAAAAATCATCACTGAGAGATGCGTTGGAAGTCCGAAGAGCTCATTAAAGAAGTCCTTAAAAAGCAGATACACTCCAAAGCAGAGAATTACTCCAGTCATGCTGATGCTCTGGACAGAGGAGGTGTATTTATCCCGTGAATCGGCGTACCTGTACATGGCGTTATTAAAGCCTCCGCCCTCAAGCTTGAGCGTGGCAAACACAGATATGATATTAATCCAGGAGAGGAACACACTGTAATTGCCATACTGCTCCGTGGTAAGCATGCGGACGAGGAACGGCATCGCGAGATACCTCGCTCCGTATTGGATAGCATTGCATACCATGAACCAGAACGACGCAGCAACCGGACTTGATGCATTCATTTCGCCAGATATATTATTCTGCTTTAACTTCTTGTGTCTTATTGAAACTCGTCCCCTCAACCAGTCATGCGACCTTTCATATCCTGACACACTCAGCTGTCACGCCGGAGGCCTTATGCAGGAACCTCCGGCCACTTCCCTTCGTCACACTGTATATTTCGAAATAACGACTTCCCATATTGTAGTCTCCATCTCACTCATCCTACCACGATATCCTCGATGTCGTCGTTTATTATTATGTTCTCAATATAAAATGAATCACCCTTGTGAATACCAACATCCACCCGACATGTGGTTATTTCCTCCCCGAGTGGAATTATTGCATATGATTCTCCTTCCTCAAAATTCAAACCCACCCTATAACTCTCACTGTATCCATGTGACTCAGATGCATAATAAACGCTTATATTCATTGGCTGCGGGATTGGTTGCGCAAAATTTACACGAATAGTTGATACATACATGTTAATTTCGGGAAGTTGAAGCATACCATCTCCATTATCAGCTATAATAGTGTACATTCCGTCAGCAGAAATCGAATAATTGAACGACGTCCATGAATCAATTACCATGCGCTCATACTGAGGCTGTGTGTCCTGATTCTGACTCTGTTTCACCACAATGATCACAATTACAGCTACGATCATAACAATCGCAATTCCCACTGCAATAATGCTCAACTGGCGGAAGCTCAGCTTTTTACCATTTTCGTTTTCCATTTCAAATCTCCATTTCCTTCTAAATGTCTTCTCCGTTTTCTTCATTCTGCCTTCAATTTAATTGGGTGCGCCACCCCATTTTCTTCACTTTCTTCTTCTCATCTCCAACGTCTATATCCAGTATCTTCCGAGCAATGTCATACATGTCATCATCGAGAAAAAGACACTGGTTATAATTACTAAATTCCTCTGTGCCGAAATTACTTTTCCGAGATGGTTCAATTTCAACAGCAGCGGGTTAAACAATGGCATTAAAATAAATAATGACAGAGGAATAAAATATCTGCCCTGAACTCCATAGGCAACCGTTCCTCCTTCTATACCCACGACCGGATTATGGCCCAAGTACATGGACATGATGACCATAACAATAACGGATATTGTTGAAATTGCTGACAAAACTCGCACAGTCCATTTTGTTCCCCTGACAGTCGAAATGTCCACCAAAGCAACGGGCCCAGCAGCCATTATGAATAGTGCATAATATGCAGAATGAAAAGGTGCATCTAACCAACCGAAATAGCCAATGAAACTACGCATCCAGAAATTTCCAAATTCCTTCGTACTGTCTCTAATTATCGCCGGAACGTTTTTGATATTGGCAATTAACTGGATAAACGAACTTGCATTACCACCACTAGTGGTTGCTCCACCGTCAGATAATAAAAGGGTATAGTACATGGTCGGGACTAAGTAAAATACGATTCCCGTAAATACGACTGAAGCTATACAAAAAATATACTGTTTGTTGTTGACAAACTTCTTTTTTGAAATAGAGAAAAGAATTACCAAAAACATCACATATATAATTTTAGAGCTAAACAGCAATGCAGACGCCAAACATATCGAAATTATGTCTTCTGCACCTACTTTATAGTTATTATCAGAATAAACAAGTTTACATATATAGGAAAAAAGAAGGAACGACCCGCAGATGCATGGAACATCATATGAAAGTGATGCGAGCTGGTACAAAGTCATCGGCATCAATCCTAACAGCATCATCGTGTTTTTCAGCACCGGTGTTTTCTTAATTGCAAGCGAAATGATAAAGACGCTGAATAGTAAATTCATAACCTCGCCGGCAATGACTTTTCCAAAACTTGAATTAACATCAAACAATGTTATCAGCTTCATTCCAAGCGCTGGTATAACATATGAAAATGGATTTACTGAAGGACTAAGATAAGTAATAGAAAGCTTTTGTTCTGAAGCTCTATTATTGTCCAATTCTAAAAGTCTCCCATAGCTATATTCTCCAGCACCGCTAATATAGCGTGCGTGATTGTCTAAAAAGAACTGCATATCATTGGATGGAATATATTCTCCTAACTTTCCATCTTCTTCAGTTGCAAAAAAATCACCAGACGCGATGCGAATTGTATGGACAAAATGAAATTGTTCATCAGGATGACTCATAGGAGGAGAAAGGAAAATGTACATAAGGCCAGATATTATTGCAATCACTGAAAATATCTTATGGTGATTGCCTTTCGCGTAGATGAGTTCAACATTTAGATCAGTGATCGAATTAATTTTCTCTTTTGCCTGGATCAAAGCATCCTTTATGGCTCTTCTAAAAAACAAGAATATCAGCAACAAGCCGATTGCCGATATCAATACAAATATCCAGGCGACCACATCCACTATCTGTTCTTCTTTTACATTCAAAAGCTGCAGCTTGATGTTATCAATACTATACTCGCCGGAAATATCGACTCTCAGAGTTGTATAAACTTTTTTATCCAAATGAATAGACAGGCTTGATGAATAATAATCAATATTTCCCCCTACAGAATTCGGTTCGCACAAAACTTCATTATTTGTAGCGAAATATACCTGATATGATGATTGTGATGAAAACGGAGTCGAAAATTCGATAGTGATTGTATTTATGGGGACGTCAACGCAAGGAATATAAATTTGCGGGTCATTATTAGTGGATATAAAATGATTTTCCGACACAGCCAGCCCATAAGTCGTTATTTTACTCATGTCTACTTCGGAAGAGTATAACTCCTGGCTTTTTGTTTGCTGATAATCAGGGCTTGCAACATCAACAATACTTATTACAAGAGTGACGGATAGAATGATGAACAGCCAAAAGAACGGCCATCCCACCGCCTTTCGAACCCGATCGAGTCCCAAGCCAGTATCATTGTCTGTTTCTTTTCTCATTGCTTTCCTCCTGTGTCTTTCCCTCACTGCCTCCACTCTCATCCAATCCTAACCGGCCCGAACGGAAGCGAATGTGAAACTCTCCCCTCATTAACAATATATATACAATATGTATAATTGCCAGCTTTCAGCTTCTCCGCCAAAATAATGGCCTCAAACCCACTCTCATTATATAACGCATTATTAAAGGCATGCCCAACATCGTTTCGAGATGTGCTTCTGGTGGAGAAACAGTACCGCTCCCCCTCTTCACCAGTCAATTGAACAACAACCCGCTGCGCTGCGCTTTTAAGCTCCGGAATAAACGCCCACCCTGTAATCTGCAAAGCCCCGTCTACAACATTCTCGCCGTCAATTGCACACTGGCATGATGCGTCTGTATCCTCCTGTCCAATAAACGTTTCCTCTGAACACCATCTATATTGACTATATTGATTGATCTTTCTACCATTTACCGTAATATACCACGTTGGTCCTTCAGATAACATATAAAATCTGCTCTCACTCTGAATAATGATGCCTACTTCATATGTGCCATTCTGCAGTTTCGCAATCGGGATTGCTCCAAAGTATCCACAAGAAAGATACCTCTCATCGTGAAAGTAATCAGCCACATCCTGTCTATTAAATTTAATTGCTGTATAAATCTGAGTTTCCTGATTATTTGTCAGCGATATAAAGATCTTTTGATCATCACACGGTTTATTAAATGCAATTGCCCATCCCCTTATACACCAAGCATCTTCTTCAGTTGAACGCTCGTCAAAAGAATATAGGCATTCTGAATTTGATTCAATATCTTGATCCACAGAAACCTGTTCAGAAATATATTCCAATGTCCCCTCTTCTTCTCGTCGTATGCAGTTGTCAATGTATTTAAAGGAAAAGTCCTCTTTATCTAAAGTGAGATTAGGATTGTAATATGGATCTCCCGCCTCAAGCTCAGCTTTCCACCGCTCCTTAAATAGTTCCCTCTCACCTTCGAATCGAACACGTTTTTCTGGTGTATTTTCCAAACCACGACTCTTGGATTCATAGTGGTATAACTCAGCGAACGGAGTCCAAACTATTAGGTAGCCAGCCTGACGAATACGCATACATAAGTCTACATCATTAAGAGCAACCTTGAAGACTTCATCAAATCCCCTCACCTGATCCCAAACACTTCGCCTTATCATAATGCACGCTGCGGTAACCGCCGACAAATTCTGCGCATAGATCAGTCTCCCTATATATCCATATTCTTGCCGCGCAAAACCTTTATGAGAGTGACCAGCAACACCGCCCACTCCAAGAATAACACCAGCATGCTGAATCGTTTCGTCAGGGTAGTAAAGCTTCGCGCCTACCGCTCCCACGTCTTCACGCTGTGCAAACATCAGCATCTCCTGAATCCAATCGGGTGAAATCACCTCTGTATCATTATTTAAACATAGGATAAAATCACCCTTTGAGTATTTCACACCAAAATTATTAATCGCCGCGTAATTAAACTCCCCCCTCCACTTCACGACGCGAATCTGTCTCCGTTTTTTCTGAATCTTTTTGTAGTATTCAAATATTTCTTTTGTATTGCTGTTATTTTCAATAATAATTATCTCATAATGGGAATAGGTTGTCTTTTGTAAAATCGAGTCAACGCATTTTTTCAAATCAGTCAAATGGTCCTTGTTTGGAATCATAATTGAAACCAGAGGGTTGCCGATAATTTCATAATGTACTCTGTACATAGAAGGGATAACTGTATCTAATACCTCTCCTTTCAGCCCAACGCGAGTCAGATGATCTGATATAGCTTTATGAGCCGCGTTTATGACGTAAGGCTTTGCCTCTATGTCCTCCGCTACAGACTTCTCATGTGCTCTCCAATGGTAGAGTATCTTTGGAATGTGTTCAATTCGACTAGCCTTTTCTGTAAGACGCAGCACCATATCATAATCCTGGCTTCCATCACACTCAGAGCGAAACAGTCCAACTGTGTCAAGTAAGCTATGTTTAAATACAGTAAAATGGCAAATGTAGTTACACGCTCTTAGAGTATCAGGCGCGTAATCCGGCTTAAAGTGTAGGCGAAATACATTATTTGGCCTTACATGAAACGTACTCTCATCGGTATAAACAAAATCCGCGCCCTTCTCGCAAATTGTGGTCATCACCTCATAAAGAGCTGACGGGTGCAGAACGTCATCATGGTCCAGGAGCCCTATGTAGTCACCGTCCGCAATATTCAGCGCTGCGTTGGTGTTTCCCGAGATGCCCAGGTTCTTCTCTAGTTTGCAATATTTTACTCTTGAATCCAGACGAACAAATTTCTCACAGATTTTTCGCACATCCCGGTGCTTTCGGTCACTACCATCTGCCAGGCACAGTTCCCAGTTCCCATAGGTCTGATCCATCACAGATTGAATCATCTCACACAGAAATTGCGGCGACGTGTTATAGAGCGGTGTCACGATACTGAATTTGATATTCTCAGAGAAAACAGCAGTCCTCTGCGCCGGGATATCCTCCGGAGCAAATCGCGCGTCATCTTTATGCTCTATAAAGAATCTCAGGTATGAATACTGCTCGTTCCACCTCTGTCCTGATTGAATCCCCGTCTGCCCGTCTTCTGAGCTCAGGCCGCCATTCTTAATCCGCTCAATTATTTTCTTCATCACGTCCAATATGACTCTGAAGGGCTTTGTGATCCTCCAGAATTCTGAGCTGGATATTATGTCATAAGCCTGCCTGTATACTTCAACCTGCCTCTGTAAATCCACCACCTGAAGCGACAGTTCCTCCCGTCTGGCTGTCTCGGACTTACAGCTGAACTGAGCTGATTCAATCTGAGTCCGGCTCTCAGTGAGCTGCCGCTGCAGCTCCTCACGCTGACAGGTCTCGGCATTGTAACTGTTTCTTATACTCTCAAGCTCTGTCTGGCTCCCGGTCAGAAGCTGCTTATGTTCTTCAAGCTGATTTATTGCCGTGTTATAGTTCGTCTTATAGTATTCAAGCTCAGAACGCAAGTTCTCATTTGCGTGGATGAGCTCCTCAGCCTGAGCGCGGAGCACTCCGTTCTCCCGAACCTGCGACTTTAACTCATTTTGCAGAAGCTCTCTTATCTGTCCCTGCTCAGCTTGAAAATCGCTCTGCATCCTAGAACGTTCCTCCAGGAAGACACTCTTAAGTTGTTTTTGATCCCGGTTAAACGAGCTTTTCATCTGTCTCGTTTCCCGGCGAAACGCCTTTTTCAGCTGCTCACGCTCACCCTGAAAGTCCAATATCTCCTGATGGCGCTCCGACTCAATTTTATTTTCAAATTCTGTCATATCCAGACGCACCGCATTAACAAGCTTTCCCCGCTCTATCTGAAAGGCTTTCTCAAGCCGCCTCAATTCCAGTTCATGCGCATCATCAATCTGCTTTCTCTCTGCATCAAAGGCGCTTTTTGACCTGGTACGCTCCTCTTCAAACGCCTCCTCCAACGCTGCCAGGTCCGCCTTGTGTGCGTCTGTCAGTCGGGTATGCTCCTCATCATAAACTCTCTTTATCTCATCGTGTTCCGCCTGAAACGCTCTCCCCTGTGCGTCCAGATCCTCTCTATATCTTGACTCAAGCTCACTGCGTCGGATGTTTTCCGCATTCTGTGCCTGATCCCGTTCCACCTGAAACGCACTCCTCATCTGCTCGCGCTCGACCTGAAACGCGCACCGAAGCTGTTCACGCTCCTGCATGAAAATGCTCTTAAGCTGTTCACGCTCCACGTTATAGCCTGTCCGCTCAAGAGTGCGTTCAGCCTGAAAGCCTCTGTCACGCTCCTCAAGCCTGACCTGAAACTGCTTCTCCTGTTCCTCAAGCTCAATCTGAAATCCCCGCTCCATCCGCTCACGCTCCGCCTCAAGCTCTGTACGCGCCGTCTCGCTAAGACTCTCCCTTTGCGCCCGCAGTCTTTCGGAGAACTGTTCTCTCTCGGTCTGCGCCAGGTTCATCTGCCTTAAGTAAAGCTCCTGCACCTCCGGCATAGCATTGCAGACACCGAGAGTAACCCTGAGTTCACGCGTCCCCTCGGGAAGATGGGAAATAATAAGCTGTGGATCATCTGAACTGAAGATAACGGCATTCTCCAGATAATGTCCGTCACTCTCAAACGTAATGTCCTGAATCCCGCGTTCTGTGACAGCACAGCATTTTTTGAAAATCACAATACAGCTTCTATCTGATGGATCAACCCGTACTCGCTCTGTCCCCGGTTCTATTGGAACCGTGAGGTCAAAAGTACCGTTATATGGGTGATAGATGTGCTGTGACTGCTCCTCGTTAAACCCGGCGCCGGTATCTACGAAAATCTGTGTATCACAGCTAGTGTCCTGTCCCAGCTTCTGACAGGCGTCGCTGTACTCCCGCACAGGCCCTATACCATGGCAGACGTCCAGAAGCATATTCAAACCGTACAGATCATTTTGTCTGACATTTTCCCGCTCATGCCGAACCTGTCTTAAAAGCTCATCGACACTCTCATGAGACAGCACATAAAAAACCCGGTAGCAGTCCTCTGAATAATCATTGGCATACAGCTGTGTGTTATAATAATTGTCTATTTTTTCCAGAAAATCATTGATTCCCGGGACAAAACAGGCATCGAAGCGACAGTACCACATCTTCTCCCACAGGAGCAGGTCTCCATGAGTAAATGAAAAGAAATGCGGCGTTATTGCTCCAACCATCCCGGCAACCTCGTCTGGCTCCGGAAGGCCATTCTCACGATGCTCCTTCAGCCAGATAAAATCGTCTCCGGAGAGAGACCTGAAATATGCATTGATTCTCTCCTCCGCCGCCTCAACCCGTTTCTCGCCAATCGGAAAACACATAAAGACGCTTTCTTTTGCCACGCGGTAGGATTCTCTCAAAAAGCTCTCTCTCTTCTCCTTTGGCACATGTTCGAAGACGTCTGCGGATACAACGAAATCGTAGCTTCCATCCGGAAAATGCAGATCCGTTCCGTCCGCCTCCTGAAATTCCCCATCCGCCCTCATCTTGTCCGTCAGAGTTACATCTGTGAAGGTTATCTCATCATTGGGAAGGAAGAGCCTCAGGAGTTTATTTTCGAAGGACCCCAGCTCCAGAATACGGTATATCCTCTGTGGTGTTTTCTGTCGGCAGACATCTATCAACCGCTCTATTGTCCTGTACCGCTGGTATTGATCAAACGCTATATACTCTCTGTCATCTCTCATAATAAATCACCACGCTGAAATACTAACGTCCTGTCTTTTCCTGCAGCTCTCTACCCACACGGAATCAACTTTTTAATCCAATTTCCGCAATTCCGTAATATACCTTCCGACAGCATCCTGCCACTCCGGAAGCCTTGAAAATCCCGCCAGATCCAGTGAGCTTTTGTCCATACGTGAATTTAGTGGTCTGGCCGCCTTAGAGGGGTAGTCTGCCGTTGCAAGACTCCTTACCATGACGTTCTTCCCGGCCACCTTAAAGACTTCCTTTGCAAGCTCCGCCCAGGAACAGACACCCTCGTTAGTGGCATGGTAAATGCCGTACTGCTCTGTCCCAGCCATATTGCAGAGAAGAGGAGCCAGATCAGAAGTATAGGTTGGCGACCCTACCTGATCCGCCACGACGCCAATCTCGCTTCGTGTCTCGGACAAACGCAGCATGGTTCGGATAAAATTAGATCCGTTTAACCCGAACACCCATGAAATACGTACAATAAAATATCTCTCAAGCAGCTCCTGGACTGCGGCCTCCCCCGCCAGCTTGGAACGTCCATAGACATTCAACGGGCCTTTCTCATCCTCCGGTTTATAGAACTGATCTCCTGTCCCCGGAAAAACATAGTCAGTGGAGATATATATGATTTTTGCTCCAATGTCCCTGCATGCCACAGCAATATTCCTCGTGCCCGACTCATTAACGGCAAAAGCAGTGCTCTCGTTCTCCTCCGCCTTGTCCACAGCTGTCCAGGCGGCACAGTGAATTACCACATCCGGCCTAAGCCTGGTGATAACCTCTTTAACCTCTTCACCATCGGTAATATCAAGCGACACATATGGCATATTCATCACCGGCGTGCCGTTTCGAATTCCGCTGAACGTCGGATTGAGGTCACTTCCGATTCCCTCATGACCCAGCCGTGCAAGCTCGTTCATGACGTCAAAGCCAAGCTGCCCATTTACGCCTGTAACAAACGCCTTCATATAGTCTCCCTCTCCATTCATGCGTCACCTTTCGCAGTGTAT
>CAYPMJ010000026.1:0-18946 GCA_964411785.1 uncultured Oscillospiraceae bacterium | reverse complement strand
ACTGCCAAAGGTATCGACTGCAGCTACCTGGTGTGCACTGCCCTGAACGCAGGCTGCGGAGGCGCACTTGATGCAAGCAGCCTGAATACTACCACGATGCTCAGATCCTCACAGTTCAAGAAGATCAGCCGCAGTCAGATGCTGCCGGGCGATGTGTTTCTGAAAGACGGACACACGATGCTTTTCATCGGCAAAACCTCCAGTGGATATTACGCAGTCATTGAAGCCAATGCCGATTACAGCCGGGTCGTGTACCGTGAGCTGCCTCTGTCCAGCGTCAGCGGCTATGGCTGCTACCGCTATGCCGGCTTTTAAAGCGAAAAGATGTCACAACATTCCCGGGGACATTGAAATGCCGCTTTCATGAAAAAGTTATGGCCTGCAAAGGATGTCCCTGTCGGAGCGGCCTGCCCGGGAGTCTCAGAAGGCTCCCGGCCAGACCGGCCCTGAATGGTTAGACAAAATTGAGTAAATGTCCGTGCCGCATGCGGCACTGTCGGCTGCTGTCTGCACCAAAGCAATGACTCTGCCCCACGGCATGGCGTTGACTGCCGTGAGCGGCGTCAAATAAAATAGGAGGTCCAAATATGAGCGTCACATCTCAGCCTGCGGAGATCACAGGCACCATTCAGACACTTGAGGAAAAACTGTTGGACGAAGAGGTGGTCCCCCTTATGCAGAATCGCTTTGAACTGGATCAGCTGCTGGATCAGCTGCTGAACCAGATAAGCCAGGTCACAGATCCGCAGACGGAGGACAAAAAAGGAGAGGAAGTCCAGGCTGAAAAGGGCACTGCAGCTCGGGAGACTAACCAGGGAGCTAACCAGGAGGCTCCCCAGAAGGCTTCCCAGGAGTCTTCCCAGGAGTCTTCCCAGGAGGAGCTTCGGCTGAGGCAGGAGGTAAATGAGCTTTCCCGGAGGATAAGCAGCATGTCCCGGGAGCAGCGGTCCCTGAGGGGTGTCTTGCGCAGACAGGCTGACGCTCTCCGGTACCTTGAAAGCAGCGCCGGGAGCAGACGCTGCCGTCCAAACCGCTTTCTCATGGGCTTTGGCCTTGGGATGTCCGTGGTCCCGGGAGTATTTTTTCTCTTCTGTTTTCTCTTCACCCTTATTCAAAGGCGCGCCATGTATGCCAGTACAACCCTCCTGGCACTGCTGGGCGGCCTTGGCTGCATCGTCCTTGGGCTGCTGCTGTTCATCTGGGCTGGCCTTCGTGGCCGGGGCAGGTCAGGCCGCAGGAACCGTGAAGATGACTGGGATGAGGAATCATGATCCCCTACACCGAACACCAGAAAGGAGAATCGACTATGACCGACGCTCAACGCAAACTGCTTGCGGCCCAGCTTGAGGAGCTGGACCGCATACACGAGGAGATGTACGACATGATGGGTCTGCGGGAAATTTCCGACCCACGTGTCACCCTTATCTACCGCATGGCCGCTGTCATGGACCCCCTGCGGGCACTGGCCGCAGGAGGCGAGGGGAGTAAGGAGGGCAGAAGCTGATGTCTGTATTTTACATCGCGGACCTCCATCTGCACCACAGCGCCATGGCAGAGCTCCGTGGCTTTTCTTCCGTAGAGGAGCACGACAATACGATCCTGGAGAATCTTCAAGCCCGCCTCTCAGACAGTGACGATCTCTGTCTGGTGGGTGACCTCTTCGCATACAGCTTCTCTCCTGCCCTGCTTAAGCGTCTCCACGCCGCTGCTCCCCACATTGTGCTGGTGCGGGGCAACCACGAGGAGCACTGGCTCCCCAAGGCCGACCCCAGCCTTATTGCCCAGGTTTTCGAAGACATCTGCGACAGCGCCCAGTTTCAGGATGGCCCCCGACGCGCCGTCCTGTCCCATTACCCCCGCCCAGACCTGTATGTCCGGGACCAGGAGGTCTTTATGCTCCATGGACACCTCCACGGCCAGCCTCCCCGGCGCGACGACTGGGTGGAGTTCTGCGCCCGGCCAAACGTTCTGAATGTCTGCGCCGAGGTTGGAGTATATACCTCCGGCCGCTGGGGGAAGCCGGCGGTTCTTGATGAGTGGATATTCTTCAACGAGGTCTGGAAGGCCCGGAAGGTATGGGAAGGCGCAAAGAGGGCGGAGGACGGTATTGCGCATTGCGAATAATATCTGACACCGCCGCTCTGACCTTGCGTTTACTCCTGTTTTTTTCTGTAATACTGCGCCTGGGCCTCCCACAGCGTCTGGTACTTGCCGGGGCGCTCCACGAGTCTGTCATGCTCACCCTGCTGGACCACCCGTCCCCCGTCGAAGACAGCGATCTCGTCACAGAAGCGGCATGAGGAGAGCCTGTGACTTATGTATATGGCGGTTTTATCCCCTATGATCTCGTTAAATCTTGAGTAGACCTCGGCCTCCGCCTCCGGGTCCAGCGCTGCGGTGGGCTCGTCGAGGACGATAAATGGCGCGTCCCTGTAGAGTACCCTCGCCAGGGCGATTTTCTGCGCCTCGCCTCCGGATATCTCCACGCCATCATCCTCAAAGTCCCGATAAAGGCAAGTGTCCAGGCCCCTGGGCAGCTTGTACAGGCGTTCCCCAAAGCCGGCCTTCTCAAGACACAGTGCAGCCCTGTCTCTGTCATACGTCTCCGCTGCGGCAACGTTCGCGCCCAGGGGCTGGGCCAGCAGTCTGAAATCCTGAAAAACAACGGAGAAGAGCGCCAGATAGTCATCATAGCGGTACTTGCGGATATCGATCCCGTTGAGCAGAATTTCACCCTCAGTGGGGTCATAGAGGCGGCAGAGCAGCTTTATGAATGTGGTCTTGCCGGAGCCATTCTCCCCCACCACTGCCAGCCGCTTCCCCACACTGAACTTCATGGACACATGGCGCAGTGCCCATGTATCTGTGCCGGGGTATTTAAAGGACACATCACGAAATTCCAGCTCATAATTCCGGTCCGAGCGCTTCTCAGTGGTCAGGCTGCCCTGGTACATGCTGTTCGGTATATCGAGGAACTGGTAGACAGGCTCCAGGAACTTGGCATTGACCCGCAGATATCCCACCGTCCCAAGAAGCTCCGTGATACCGTTTGCCAGCCCTGTCAGCGCACCCACGTACTGCGTAATCGCCCCTGCCTGGAAAGCCCCGCCCAGGGCCTTAAGTCCCGCAAAAAGGTAGATGACGCCGGTAAATGCTCTGGACACTGCCGCTGAGCCCGCTGCCATGCCCCCCATCGGCCCCCTGGCCGCCCTGCCAATGGGGGAACGAGGTCCGAAGCAGCTTGCGCTGCCGGTGTTTGTCTCCTCTTTGCCCCGGTTCTCAAAATAGTTATCCTGGGAATATATGCGGATGTCGGTTCCCCGGTGAGTCTCGTCTATGGCGCTGCAGAACAGGAAGGAAAACAGCCTGTTGCCGGCTGTCCCGTCATACCTGCTCCAATAGGAATTTGCCCCGTTGGCCAGCGCAGAGACCCCAGCCACCGACAGGGCCATCAGCACCGCCATTCCCACAAAGCATAACGGATGGTTCATCCAGGCCAGTGCGCTCCCTTTTGGCACCGGCAGCGTGAACAGGCTCACCGACAGCGCCACGGCGCCGATGATGCGGAACACCGCCTTCACGGCCTTTCGAAAGGAGGAGTACAATTCCCTGAGTCCGCCGCCGTTCCAGCTGTCGGTCTGCTCGATCCTGGACAGCAGTTCCTGTGTCTTGGGGTCGTCCACATCGCAGAAGTCCATTGTCAGCATCTTTTCGATGAAAATGCGGCGCAGGGAGAATGAGAGGCTTGCGTCCAGGGTACTGTTCCAGCAGACTGCCGCGGCCTGCAAAGCTCCCATGACGGCCGTGAATATCAGCATGGCAGCCAGCATGCGCCACACTCTCTCTGCGTCCCCGCCTCCGGCGATGGCGTCCACCAGTCTGGCTGTAAAATATAACGGCAGGTACGGCGCCAGTGCGGGCACCGCCTCACCAACCAGGGCCGAAATAAACATTCCCGGCTCTGCCCTCCACCATATAAGGAAACCACGTCGGCTATATGCCATTGCCTTTCCGAAGGGCATGCGTGCGCTCTTCTGATTATTCATTTTCCAGCGCCCCTTCCCTGTAGTATTTGCTTTGCAGATTAAACAGATAGGCGTACCGTCCCCCGCGCTCCAGAAGCTCCTCGTGTGTACCCTCCTCGGCGATACCCCCTCCCTCTATCAGCAGCACCCGGTCACAGAACTGTGTGGAGGCCAGCCTGTGGGAGATGTACACGCTTGTCCTGTTGCCTGTCAGGTCACTGTATTTCCTGTAGAGGTCGCTCTCGGCGATCGGGTCCAGCGCTGCGGTGGGCTCGTCAAGTATCACCACCGGAGCGTCCTTGTAGAGTGCCCTCGCCAGCATCAGCCTCTGCAGCTCCCCGCCGGAGAGCTCCACGCCGTCCAGGTACACCGTCCTGCCCAGGTGAGTTTTCTCCCCCGCGGGCAGCAATCGCAGCTTTTCCGCAATCCCGGCGCGCTCCGCGCATTCCCACATGCGGTCGGAATCCACCCTGGTTTCGTCAGTCTGGGCTATGTTCTCCGCCATCGTACCCGCAAGCAGGGAAAAGTGCTGGAACAGCGCTGTAAAGTGTCTGTAGTAATCCCGGCGGTCATACTGCCGGATATCCTGTCCGTCCAGCAGGACCTGTCCCTCAGTTGGGTCATACAGGCCGCACAGCAGCTTGATGAGCGTGGTCTTGCCCACACCGTTTCTGCCCACCACCGCCAGCTTCTCGCCGGGATGTATTTTCAGGTTGACGTGCGACAGGGTGTCACTTTCCGCCCCCGGGTAGCGGAAGCTCACGTCCCGCAGCTCAAGCTGGTACAGGTGTCCGGGCCTTACCGGCAGCGGCACTCCGTCCTCGAACCTGAAAAGCTCCTCATAATCCATGAACTCACGCAATGTGGACAGATCCAGGCTCTGTCTGTGGAGGACGCCAAGTCCCGAGAAGATGCCCGTGATCCAGCCTGAGAAGCCGCTTACAGCAGTGAAGTAAAGTACAAATTCAGCCGGTGTCAGCCGGCCGCGCATGGCCATGGCGATAAGCAGCGCATAGGCTGCGCCGTTGCGCAGAAATGCCAGCACAACCTCCAGCATATCCGCGCCAAGGCAGCGCCGCTGGCTCCTGGCGTTGAAATCTCTCACAAGTCTGGAGTACTTGTTATAGAGCTCGTTGAGCCAGGAACCCATTCCAAAAATACGGACATCCTTGGCAAGACCTGTATCCTTGCTGCGGCCGGTGATGTAGTAGAGCTTGTGCTCCAGTGCGCTCTCCTCCTCCCTGTGGCGATATCTCCACGCCCTCAGGTGTTCCCCCGCAAAGTAGCTCAGAGCGGTCAGCGCCGCACACAGTGCCGCTGCCCAGGGTCCCGTCTGCACCAGAAGCAGCAGGTAGAGCACGAAGCTTACCGTATTTGTGAGCAGATCCGTCATGGTTTTCCAGATGAGCTCTCCGGCCTGATTATTGCTGGACAGGCAGTGCATGGCCTTCTCCATCTTATCCAGGTAGTCCGGGTCCTCAATGTGAGGGTATGACGTCCTGCACACATCCAGATGCATATCAAGAAGCAGCGCGGCGCGGACATTGATGCGCCCGAAGAGAGCGTTTTCGTTCAGATAGCGCTGAAGACTGTGTACAGCGACCATTCCCAGAGCGAACCAGGCAATCATCCGTACGAGATCTGCCGGACTTGCGCCCCTTGCCACCGTCTTAAGAATCGCCGGGAGCACAAACAGCTCCAGCAGGCTTGCCGCCACGCCGCAGATAATAAGGCCCAGGGCAATCACCAGCACGCTCCTGCTGCTCCGCCACGCCCGTCTGACCATAAATGCGCAGTTGGACGCCATACCGTAGGCAGGCCTTTTGTTGTCACGTTTTGCTGTGTTCATGTTGCTCACCTCACGACACATCTTAACACAAAAGCCCCTGACTTTGTGTGTCAGGGGCTGAACAGCTGCTCTCAGAGGCTGAATTGTCAATCTCCCGATTGCGGGAGCAGAATCTCCGTCGTGAACGCGCCGTCCTCACTGTTGCGGGCAAGGCAACCGCCAAGGCGCTCCACAATGGCGTCCATACGCACAAGGCCGAAGCCGTGACCTGCTCCCTTAGTGGTTGAGAACCGGCCTTCGCGTTTGATTTGTTTTCCGGAGGCGGTGAGGTTTGTGAAGGAGATGTAGAGCTTCGATCCCTTCATGTCAATATACACTCTTATCATCCGCTGCGGCTCCGGCAGAGCCATACTTGCTTCTATGGCGTTGTCAAACAGGTTGCCCAATATTATGCACAGATCAAGCTCGGAGATGCGCAGCGCCACGGGTATACTGGCGTCCGCACGCACCGTTATGCCCTTGGACCTGGCCAGGGAAATCTTGCTGTTTAAAATGGCGTCCGCCATGGGGTTTCCTGTCTTGACAACAGCGTACACCGTTGCAAGGTCAGTCTCCAGCGCGTCCAGATAGGCGCTCAGTGCCTCCCATTCCCCCTGCGCGGCATGGGCCTTCATAACCTGCAGATGGCTGCGGTAGTCGTGCTGCCAGCCGCGCATCTGGCGATACATGTTCTCCACCTCGGCGTAGTGGATCTCAATAAGCTCCCTCTGGTAGACGGATATCCGCTTATCTATCAGCCGGCTCAGCAGCCCCATGGCGTATCTCCCCTCGCTATGTCGATTATTGCCCGGTTCAGCTTGTCATATTGTCCGCGAGGGAGCGGAATGCGCTCATGATCCGACATCTCCACCTCGGTACGCGTCACGCGGCTGATGAATGTGAGGTTCACGATGAAGGAGCGGCCAAGCCGGAAAAATCGGTCGTCCAGCGCCTGTGCCATCTCACCCAGCGAGCGCTTCACACTGTAATCCTGCTCCGCGTGGACTGTGACATAATTGTGTGACACCTCCAGCCATCGTATCCTGCCCAGCGGCAGACGCACCAGCTCCCCCGGCAGCTGCAAGGTGAGGGACGGTTCATTTCGCTGCAGCCTCCCCAGCGCACGACTCAGCACCTGGAACAGCTTCTCCTCCTCAACCGGCTTTATGAGGAAGTGGAGGGCAGACACATCGTATCCCTCGGCAATATAATCGGCATAGCCGGTGATAAATATGATCTGGAGGTCATCTCCGGCCTCGCGGAGGGCTCTTGCCAGACTCACCCCGTCCATGCCGGGCATCTCTATGTCGAGCAGCAGCACGTCAAAGTCCCTGCACTCCTCGTGCCGGAACAGGAACGCCTCAGCAGAGGGATAAAATTCCGTCTCAGCCTCAACTCCCGCGCACTGCGCCCATTGGGCCACAAGCCGCTCCAGATATCGGGCATACGGCTGGTCGTCATCACATATGGCAAAGCGGCAGCGCATGGTCCTGCTCCTCCGGTCAATTTTTCGCCTTTTTTATCACGTGAAGCTCCTGCCTTAAGGCAGGAGCTGCCATTGTCTCTTCTCCCCCGTCCAAATCTGCTGCGCGGAGAGGCTGATTTAGTTTATCCCCTTGAAAAAGGTTCATAAGTCAGTGTAATGACTTAAAAAGCGCCCTTCCTTTGACAGCGGATCGGTGAAGGCTGTCCACATGGATATGATCTTTACAATTCTGCGCTCCTTATCGACCGTATATACAAGGCGATGTCTGCGGCTTATCACACGTGAATAACATTCGTGGAGCGAACCCTCAAGGTGGGCATAGGGCGGCGAGGAGCACAACGGATTGTCCCTCAGAACCTCGAGCAGACTATCCACAGTCTCCCGCAGCATATAAAGAGCGCGGATCTTCTCCTTATCCCTCTGGGCCTGGGGAGTAATCACTATCCTGTAGTTACCAGGCAAAATCTTCACACTCCTCGATTGGCGTACTGCACCCATCCAGCAAATGCTCCAGCATCCCCGGGATATCTAAAAGGAGCAGTGTCTCAGTCAGATTGTCGTAGGCCTGACCGCTGATGAGTACGGCGTCCCCAATAGCGGACAGCACATGGATCGGTGTCTGATTAAGTGCTGCGCGAGTCAGGAAGTGGGATATATCGTCTATAAACACTCCGGCCGTAACGGAATGCATATCTAACGGAAGATACATACTAAGTACACCATGCCTTCAATTTAATGAAGCTCTGAAAATCTGCGGCAGCGCCGTTTCACCGTTTCGCCGCTGCACTGTGTCTTAAGCGCCGTGCCTTCACACACTGTCTCTGTTTAACGCCCAGTCTATGACGCGGCCGAAAATCTGCCGCACCAGAAGCACGTCCTGATCGCTCACTGCCAGCGACGGCTTCGCGCCGGTGATGCCGTCACTCTCCTCCACAGTGCCAAAGCCCTCCGCCCGAATGCCAAGCTCGCTGTCTGAGAAGATGACATGCACATATGTATCCTGTTTGAAAATGGTTAACGGATCAACCCCTATGGTCACACGCATCCTTGAGCTTTTATCCACGGGTACGAGCTTCACATATATATAGCCGTCCACACCGCCCTCCACACTGACAAGCCGCACATCGAAGCCGCCCTCTCCGGACGGCTCCTCAGGCATCTCCTCCGTCTCCGCACCAAACAGAAGCAGCAGCTGATGAACAGACACGTACGGAGAGAGCCCCCAGTCGGGCACAGCCCTCCCTATGACCGGGTGCTCCTCCTGAAACTCCCGCTGAAGAGTGGTGTAAATAGATTGAACATTAAAAAGAATCTGGTCAGATTCTATGTATATATCCGACAGCGTGTCGTCTGAAGCTCCGGGCTTTACATCGAAGTGAAGAGCTGAACCGGCCATTTCACCGTCAAGTGTACCCTCCAGCGCGTCGAAGTATTCAAGGATTCCGTACAGAACATCGGACCGCTCCCCTTCCCTGTCGACTGTATAGCTGACGTGGAAACATGCTCCCTCCATAATCCCGGAGATGCGGCTGTAAGCCATAACGCCCAGCACAGCCCCGGCGGCGAGGCACAGGATCAGCACACCCAGTGCCGAGAAAAGCACTGCCCTCTTCAATCTTCTGCTCCTCAAAAAAGCACCCCTTCGCACTCACTTACTTTTTCCGACGGTGAAGCTCCTCTATCTCCTCGAAGGTCTTGCCGGTCGTCGGTTCTTCCTCTTCCATCTCCTCACGTATCTGAGCGATGCGCTTCCGTGCCAGCGCGTCGGCGGCAGCCATACGGCGGCGTCGGTTCACTGTGTACATGATCACATACGCCACATACCCGCACAGAAAGATAATCAAAGCGATAATGGCGAGCTTCACATATGTGTTTGACAGTGTCTCGCCTATCTGATGTTTAATGTATGCGACACGGTCCAGCTCAACAGCTGTATTTGCAACGAGCGACACTGTTCCATAGTCCACCCCGTTCAACGTCACCGACATCTCTCCCAGAACGGTCCCCTGACTTATGGGCGCATACAGTGCCTCGCCCTGCTCCTCGCTGTAAACGCGCACCTGCAGCCGTGTGGCGGAAATATCCGTATCGTTCGGCAGCAGAGCCGTTATCCCCTTTGCCGGGCGCAGCACCACAGTTGCGCTGCCCTTCCCCAGCTCAACCGGGACCTCCTTTATGAGATTCATGGTTGTTATTATGCTCTGGTAGCTGAAGCCGTTAAAGCCCCACTCATACAGGCTCTTGGTCTCGGAAAAGCTCTGTGTCTGCGTCGTTCCATCCGCCAGAACAACAGATTTGGCGCCCATCACCACGGCTATGAGCGTGAGCCCATCCTTTGTCGCCGTGCTCGCCAGACAGTATCCCGCCGAGTCGGTGTAGCCGGTCTTCACTCCTGACGCGTATGGATAATAGTATACACTCTCGCTGCGGAGCAGGTGGTTTGTGGTGCGTATGGACCGCGCTTCCGAGAGATTCGTCGCCGACACGGTATACGTGGTGGTGGATGCCAGCTCCCTGAAGAGAGATTTGTCCATCGCGCACCTGACCATAAGCATTATGTCATGCGCAGTGGAGTAATGGTCGTTGTTCGGCATCCCGTGAGTATTTGCAAAGTGGGTATCCGTGCAGCCAAGCTCTGTCGCCCGCTGATTCATGAGCGCTATGAAATCCGCCACATTCCCTGAGATGAACTCCGCCAGAACATTGCAGGTATCATTGGCGGATGTGAGCATGGATATGTACAGAAGATCCTCAAAGGAGATCTCCTCGCCCGGCGCAAGGCCGCTGGTTGAACCGTCGTCCGGTATGTCAAATCCAGCGTCGGAGGTTATGACAACAGTGTCGCTCAGACTGACGCTTCCGCTCTCGTACGCCTCCACCGCTAGCAGAAGGGTCATTATCTTTGTGAGGCTCGCCGGAGCGCGGCGCTGGTTTTCATCCTTGGAGTAAAGTACCTGCGCAGTATCCATCTCCGCCAGAATTACCGACGCGGACTGGATATCCGGGTCGTCCAGCGCCTGTGCGCTTAAGGGATGGTAAAATGCGGCCATGAAGAAAGCCAGGCAGGCGAGGACCGCTGAAAAAAAACGGATTATTTTTTTCCTGTTCAAAATTTTCATTTTAATCTCCCAAAAGTATGCTATAATAGGCGGGGGTGGCGGACGCGGCCGCATCGGATGAAAGCCTCCTGCAACTCCTCACCTATAATAATATTCTTTTCAGATAAAATCAAGCTTGAATCATGAACTTCATCATTTTTATTGAGGCGCGGCCATGGAACGTACAAAATGGTACCATGTGTTCATAGTCATTGCGGTGATGAGCGCCGTTTTCTGCGGAGGCTTTTTTATGGGCAGGAGGACAGCGCCCGAGGCGCCGGTCATGTTTGCCTCTCCGGCCTCCGGGGAGCCGTCTGACTCAGCGCTCATAAATATAAACGAAGCCTCCCAGGCTGAGCTCGCTCTGCTGCCCGGGATAGGTGAGTCCCTGGCCGGCCGCATCATTGAGTATCGCACCGAGCACGGGGACTTTGCCAGGGTGGAGGATATCATGAAGGTCAGCGGCATAGGCGAGAAAATTTTCAGCGGACTGCAGGATTACATAACTGTCGGGAGAAAGGGATAAGCAGTGAAAATATTAGTAGTAGACGACGAAAAGTCCCTGGTCAAGGGTTTGAAATTCAATCTTGAGACAGAGGGGCACGAGGTCACCACTGCCTATGATGGGCAGGACGGGCTGGACCTTGCCAGGAGCGGACAATTTGATCTTGTGATACTGGATCTTATGATGCCGAAGCTGTCGGGGCTCGAGGTCTGCATGCGGATCCGGGAGTTTTCCACTGTCCCCATAATCATGCTCACGGCGAGATCTGATGACACGGATAAGATAATTGGTCTGGAATATGGAGCGGACGACTATATTACCAAGCCATTCAACATACTGGAGCTGAAGGCGCGCGTGCGGGCGCTGCAGCGCAGGGCAAACATAACCAGTCAGGCGGAGGCCAGGAACGTGCTCACCCTGGGGGACATAACCATTGACTGCACAAAGCGCGCGGTGTGGAAGAACGGGAACAGCGTGGATCTCACCAGCCGTGAGTTTGACGTGCTGGAGCTGCTGATGAAAAACGCTGGCCGTGTGTACAGCCGTGAGAACCTTCTCAATATCATCTGCGGCTATGAGTTTCAGGGTGATATCCGCACGATCGACGTACACGTTCACCGCCTCCGGGACAAGCTGGAGACAAACCCGGCGGAGCCTGAGTACATTCTGACAAAGTGGGGGGTGGGGTACTATTTCAAAGGATAAGACCGCGAAGAAGAAAGCCAGATTTGTGAGTATGCGGTTCAAGTTTCTGCTCACATACATAACTCTGATAGCGATTGTAATAGCAATAATGAACACTTATCCCATAATAAACACGCGAAGTATTGTCCAGCACTCCAAGGAGAGCAGCATAAAATCCGGAGCGCTTCAGATAGGAGCGTCCATAGAGATGCTGGACCGCATTACAACCGAGTCGGTGCAGCAGGTGATGGGTATGCTGGAGGTGAGCCGCTTCACGTACATAATGGTGCTGAATGCGAACTCAGATATGCTGTACTACCAGGGGTCCAGGGAGGGCTTTGACGAAGAAGTATCCAACAGGCTCATAGAGGTGTCAATATCGGAGACGACGGATGAATTTGATTCGTTTTTCAAATCCGGAGCATTTCGCAGCTACTCGACTGTCCCGATAGTGTCTGAGGGAAAGACCGTCGGTGCAGTGTGCGTATACGAGTATGACGCGACTGAAGGCCAGACACTGGTGACGCTGCGGAACAATCTGTTGACCATCTCAATGGGCCTGAGCGCTCTGGCTGTGATCATGAGCCTGATATTCAGCCGCAACTTCACGCGGCCCATAACGAAGCTGGTTGACGCCATAGGGAATGTCCGGGAAGGGGAATACACATACAGAATTGACGTAGTGGGCCATGACGAGCTGGCACAGCTGTCCATGGAGTTCAACGGCCTCACGGGACGTCTGCAGGAGACGGAACAGCTGAGGCGCCGTTTTGTGGCGGACGCGTCACATGAGCTGAAGACGCCGTTGGCATCCATAAGACTTCTCAGCGACAGCATATTGGAGACGCCGGGTATGGATATGGAGACAGTACGGGACTTTGTATCGGATATCCGTGATGAGTCGGAGCGCCTTGCGCGTATAACCTCGCAGCTGCTGGACCTGACGCGTCTTGATAATAAGACGACAACAGTGCGCACAGCTGTGGACTGCTGTGAGGTGGGCGAGAAGGTGATCCGTTCCCTTCGTCCCCTGGCGGAGGCGGCGGGGGTTGAGCTCCTGCACACCTTTTCGCCCGGCTCGTGTATCATGGCGACGGATGACGAGCTCTTTCAGATCATATTCAATCTCGGAGAGAACGCTGTCAAGTACAATACGCGGGGAGGAAAGGTAGATATTAAAATTGCACCGGAGGAGGGGTCGGTGAAGCTGACAGTGGAAGATACAGGTCAGGGAATCCCTGCGCAGGATATGCCGTATATATTCGACCGGTTTTATCGGGTTGACAAGTCGCGGGGACGTGACGAGGGAGGCAGCGGACTCGGCCTGTCAATAGTGAAATCCACGGCGGAGAGGCACGGCGGAGAGGTCACGTGCGAAAAAAAAGAGGACGGAGGAATGCGATTTATTGTCCTTTTTCCTATTTACACGCCAGGTCCAAAGGGTGTATAATCAGAGTGCGGCAGGACGCGCCTGTGATGGAATTGGCAGACATGCGAGATTTAGGTTCTCGTGCGGCAACGCGTGTGGGTTCGAGTCCCTTCAGGCGCACCATAACGCGCACATACGAACCCTATGTTGTGTGGGGAACAGTATTTGTCCAAGCCGGGGATCCACTCTTTACCGTGACGGCAGAGGGTGGATTTTTTTTGCTCTCTTCCACATACATCATTCAGCGCGCGTCATAAAGGATAAAATAATGTGTTCCCCGCCCGCGATGTCTATTGCACTTTTGGCGGCATCAGTGTAGAATTGTCCTGCGAAGTCCTCGCCGCGATGGATAAAGGAACAGGCCGATCTTACATTGCGAATACATTGTCATAGATTCATGCCCCCAGAGAAGGGCGCTGAAGACTGCCGCTCTATAACAAAGGAGAGTGAAATGATGAATATACCGCCACCGCCTCCGCCTTCCAGCAGAGTAAATGATCAATATCGGGTTGAGAAGCCAAAGCGTCTGCGTGATGTTCCTGCCTACCTGAAAAAGGTTATCAGCGAAACGAGTGAGAGAATGTTCTATATCATCAAGCTCGTCTGGGAAGCGAACAGGGGTATCATGTTCATGATGGCTTTCATGACGCTGTTTAACGGAATCATGCCTGTCACCGGTTCACTGATCAGCAAGGAAATACTGAATAATCTGGCGAAGGCATACGGAGATGAGCTGACAAGCTTCCGCATTATAGCCGTGCTTCTGATTGCTCAGTTTGTTTATCTGCTTTTTAACGACGCCATCACCAGGATTTACTCCACATTATTGCAGATTTCCGGAGAGCTTGTAGCCAATCACATCAAGATCAAGCTGATGACCAAATCAAAAGAGGTCGACCTTGCCAGCTATGACAGTCCGGAATACTACGCAAAGCTTGAAAATGCCACAAGGGAGGCCGCAAGGCGTCCCATTGAGTCGCTGACCGCGACCTTTTCCATCCTCTCAACGATCATCAGCATCGTCAGCTACATAATTGTCATTCTCGCGGTCGGGATTATGCCCGCGATTATAATTATCGTTGTAGCCATACCGTCAACTGTGATCAACTTCCATTTCCGCAGAAAGAACTATACCTATATGTTCCGGCGCAGCAAGGATCGCAGACAGCTGAATTATTATTCGGAGATTGTCACGAACAAGGACCTTGTGAAGGAGATGCGGACACTGAATCTGACCGATACATTTATCGCGAAGTACAAGAAGGTGTTCGGTGTTTACTTCAAGGGACTGCGGAACCTGATGGTTCACGAATGCTGCTGGAATCTGGCAGCGGGAGTGCTCTCGACTGTCGTAAACTGCGTTCTTTTTGTGATGATCGCTCAGGGTGTTTTCGAAGGGCGATATGAGGTGGGCAACTATGCCTTGTATACTGGTGCGCTTAACTCAATTGCATCAGGCATTGCGACGCTCATCACCACCACTGCGTCCATCTATGAATCCACACTCTTTATCAACAACATGATTGCGTTTATGAAAGATGAGCCGAAGATTGTTCCGAGCATCGACCCGCCGAGAAAGGTAGAGAGAGGGATCGGGCACACAATCGTTTTTGACCATGTCTCATTCCGCTATCCCGGTACGGATCGGGATGTGCTAAGCGATATCAATCTTACAATATCACCGAACGATTCAGTTGTGCTTGTCGGTCTGAACGGAGCCGGAAAGACGACGCTTATCAAATTGCTGATGCGTCTTTACGATCCCACGGAAGGTGTGATTTTCCTTGATGGTCATGACATAAAGGAATATGATGTAACTGCACTCTATGATATGTTCGGGATCGTATTTCAGGACTACGGCAAGTACGCCGTTACAGTTCGGGAGAACATCGCTTTCGGTGAGGTGATGAAGGAAATCGTCCAGGATGAGATCGAGAAAGCAGCCACCTACAGCAACGCGAATACCTTCATAGAACAGCTGCCTCAGAAATATGACACATCGCTCATGCGGTATTTTGAGGACAGCGGCACCGAGCTCTCCATCGGTCAGTGGCAAAAAATCGCTATTGCACGGGCGTTTTACGCAGATTCAGACATTCTGATCCTGGACGAGCCGACTGCCTCACTTGACGCAATGGCTGAGCAGGAAATCTTCAACCAATTTGAGACACTGCGTCAGGGCAAATCCTCTATCTTCGTGTCACACCGTTTATCAAGCGCCACTACAGCAAACAAGATTGTAGTCCTGAGCAACGGAACGATTGAGGAGATGGGCAGCCACTCTGAACTGATGAGAGCGCATGGGGAGTATTATAAGCTGTTCTCCACACAGGCAAAGCGGTATTATACACCCGTTGAAGGCGAGATGCCTCCTGGCCCACCCATGCATCCCGGAATGGAGAGGTACGCAGATCAGTCGTCCATGGATTTATCTGTCAGCAGTACATCTACCTGAAGCGTACAGGTGAGCATATACTCACAGATGAAGATGGAAGCTATAAAAGAGCAAGCTTTATAGTATTAGCAAACCGTCACCGTGGAAGTGGTGATTGTGCGGCTATCATAGATACCGTCAGCCTCAGCAAATACAGTTATTTCAACATAATAGGATTTTCCAGACGAAAGAGAGCAGTTATAATCACCGTAGTGAACACTGCTATTCGTCTGAATCAATCCATTGCCTGTTGAACCGGCAACAGACTTGACACGAACTCCATCAGATGTATAAAATGCGATAGATTCTACACCGATAGAACTTGAACGCTTGCTGGAAGTAACTTCGTAGCTGACAGTAACCGTCCCTTTTGCTTCAGATAGCAAGCAGGCGCTGCAGCTGCTCAGTATCAGACTCGCCCGTACATCCTCCGCTCCACTTGCCAGTGCAGCTGTTCCACAGGGCAATAGCATACCCAGCGCTAAGATAAATGCTACAATTCGTTTCATTTTTATGCATCTCCTATTGAATCGATGATCAGCTTTACTTCATCTATAGAAAGATCTCCCGAAATCTGCTCAACCAGAATTCCATCGGACCATACTGCCGTCACGCTGTCCAAATTGTGCAAAATATAGAAGGTCATTGTGTTATGTGTGTACTCTATTACCTCATCGGCATCTTTCTCAAACATTATCGAATTAACATAATCAGAAGAATAATACTTGCTGATATTAATTGAGAAAAATCGGCCATCTTCACTCTCAAATTCAACATTGATCTTGTAACCTGATTTTGTATCAAATATTATCGGCTCTGACGCCTCAAAACCTTCTGGGATCTGCGTAGGTACTAAATGCGCATCTATACCGTTATCCAAAAAAAACTCTTGCGATAAGCTGTTTTCTTTCCCGTTCTCTTTGCGGGAAGATACAAAACGAAATGTTTCATCCGTCCAGGACCCTATCGCTCCAAACACATCAACACCAGCAGCTTGTACCACAATCATCCCGCTGAAAAATACTGCTACAACAGCCACTGAAGCCAGACATCGCATGAGCCAACGGTGCGCATCAGTGAATTTAGGTGTGTGTGATGTGCTGGAAATCGCCTGCTCCTCTTTACCATCTTCTGATTTACAGGGATACAGCGACAGCCCATCTCCCTCTGGAATGTTGTAATATTGCTGAAATTCCAACCAAGCTGCGTCTTTGTCAGGAAGACGTCCTGCCAGAGAACATCCCTCTCTCTTTTCAAGCACCTCCAGGATATAAAAAATTACATCCGGGTCGCCAGAGTCCGGAGATTCAATATCTGCACGTAATAGTTCCTCTAACTGTTCTGTATTCAGTCGGTCAAGACAGTCATATTTTTTACCTTCATCCTTTGAAACCATCCCGTAACCTCCTTAATCATATATAGAACCTTTGATAGCAAAATCTGATATGAAATTTCTGGCATTCTATTCAGTCTTGTGCTGGTCA
Source organism: uncultured Oscillospiraceae bacterium (assembly GCA_964411785.1). GTDB lineage: Bacteria > Bacillota > Clostridia > Oscillospirales > Oscillospiraceae > RUG626. The sequence continues at coordinate 1,973 of CAYPMJ010000026.1, read as the reverse complement.
AGGAATTTTTTGCGCAGCTTCTTCCTGATCCGTTCCAAACGTTTCTGACTTGCATATACAGTAATACCAAGTTCTTTTGCCACCTCAAGATGGCTTGCCTTATCAAAGACCAGCCGCTTTAAAAGATTGTATTCCTCAGAAGTTAACGCCTGTTCTATCTTCTCCAGTGTCAGTACCTCGTCTGGCTCATTTAATTCAGCTGCCAACTCGCTAGCCGGCATCAGTTCTTCTGATATTTCGGAATCCAATGAGACAAACCGATTAATGTACCGTCTGCGTGCCCGCTCACTCTCACGGATTTTATTCTTGACTGTATTCATTAACCAGCCGCCAGGGTTCTCATGAACCATAAGACCTTCTATATCTTCCAATGCCTGGTGAAAAGTATCCTGTACAATATCCTGTGCCCTATCGCGGTTTCTCAACACGGACATGGCATATAATGTGAGTTTTCTGAAATATTTTCGATGCAATTCTTCTATAAATAGATCCTGTTCGGGTAACATGACTCATGTCACCTCCTGATAACTTCCCCCAAAACTTATCTGAGAGCCATTGGTTCTTCCTCCCAGGTTATGCTGAGTTTGTCCAATTCATCATTATACCTGGAGGCTGAACCACTGGCTCTTCCTTTTTTCAATTTACATCATTTTCCGGTCACTGCCTGACCCTTGTGTGGAGAGGTGCGCAGATCAGTCGTCCACGGATTTATCTGTCAGCAATACATCTACTACTTTATAGGTTCCTTCGCTGCTCCTCGTTGTAGTCCCGTCTTTGATGTAAAATCTGTAACACGGGAAGAAAAAGCCTGGCTCGATTGACGAGCTGTAGTAGATCTCCGCCTCAACGTCTGTTGTATCCATTTCCGGATAATATGAGGTCAGCTCTGCAACGACATCCGTGTATGAGAGAGCTGGATAGTCACCGTACTTCGTCAGTTCATCTACGCTTACATCGCCTATTATGACCAGGATTTCCTCATCACCCATGTATTTCTCTACAGTTATAGACGAAAAGCTGCGATTGAGAATGTGCCGAAATACATCGTCTGCCCTTTCAGATATTTCGTAAGTATGCAGATACTCACTTCCGTCAGTCCCGTACTCAACAGTCTCTGTCACCACCGGGTCAGTAAGGCCAAGGTAAGACATGGCCGCTTTCACAACTTCGTTGTTCAGAAGCTCATCATCCGCGGCATCGTTCGATATACTATGGTCACTTGATAACACACTGATCTTGTTCATGGAAGAACTAACATCCGTATCATCTCTGGTATAATATACCAGATAGTCGACCTCGTCGTATGAAGAGTACTGCACATTCTCAGGAGAGAAGTCATCATACAGATACCCCAAAAAGCGCGACAGATTGTCGGAAATTGTCTCCCTCACCGCGTCTGTCACCTCATACAGAGGCCCCTCCTCCCAATAGGCGTAGTCATTCACATAAACCGGGAATGACTCAGGCAAGCTCACTGAACCGTCAACAAACCCCGCGTGGGATGCGACAAGCGCCAGGCAGTCGTCATCGCCCGCCGTATCCGAAGATATAATCTGAATGTCTATGTCTCTGGTTTCATCATCCGGCACTCCCGCCTCACCGCCGGAGCAGGCTGAGATTGAAGCTGCAAGAACAAGCGACAGTATGATCGCGCAGATTTTTTCATGGCGATTTCCTTTCATATATGTTGTTAAGTCCCGATGGTCCTGAGATACAATGCTGCCCTTCCCATCTTAGGACAGCAAGGATGCTTTCATTTTATTCATATCACCTCCTATTGACCCCTCTATTATATATAACGTTGAAAGCATCCCGTTTTGGACACTATGAAGGAAAATTTTTTTGTAGAGTCATTATTTACCCAGATAGCCTGTCATAGGGTGTATCGGAGTGCTTTGCTCTCCCACAGGAAAACCATTATAAATAGATCCTGTTCGGGTAACATGACTCATGTCACCTCCTGATAACTTCCC
>CAYPMJ010000025.1:0-19944 GCA_964411785.1 uncultured Oscillospiraceae bacterium | reverse complement strand
CGCTGCACTGATTGAAGGAGGCTTGGATATGAGGGATAAGCTTATAGCGTGTATGGCAATTCTGCTCCTGGCGATATCCTGGTGTTCCGACCTGGGAAATGGGGACGCGGCATTGCCGGACAGAGGCGAGCAGTCGGACCAGTCGACGCCAATCGGGCAGGATGGGGAACAGGATTCAACGTCGGACGAGTCGGCGTACCTGCCCGGCGCAGCGTCCTCCGATGAGACGGATGAGGATGGAAAGCTTTGCGTGGTGATTACAGGGGATCAGGAGCCTGACGTGGTGATAATTGAGGATGGAGGACTTGATGTCATGCGCGGCCAGCACGGAGCTGCTCTTGTCTTTGACAGCGTCAGTGACGATGAATACTACGGGATGATGGATATTCTCTATCCCGACAGCAGACACGAAAGTCAGAGGCTCAGCATCTCCGGTATCGACAATACGGAGGATGCCAGGGCACAGCACATGGCCTGGTGGCTGAAAGCATATTCAGTCGAAGACGGCGAGGGAATGGACATTGACGTCACACCGTTTACGGTCTCACTGGATACTGTGTCATCAGGCAAGACAGATATCCTGTTCTACAGTGCCAGGGTTGGAGACGACGCGTTTGTGTTTCCATCCGAGTGGGGCAATCAGCCGTGCGGCTTCATCTACAACAGCGAGTGCGGAGTCTATCTTGCAAAGACGGACTACGGCATCTGGCGTATTGACCCATATACATGTGAGGCAAAGCTTCTCACGTCGACCACCTATGACGGAAAGACAGCCGCGGAGCTCTGCGATGAAGACCCGTATTGCACGTGGATTGACTCGGTGCAGATAAGCCCGGATGGGACCTGGATACTCTTTCGGAGCAGTCGGGATGCTCCGAACACGGATGAGACATCAATCTGGAAAATCAACGTGGCGGAGGGCACAGAGACCCGTCTGCTGCCGCCGGATCTTGGGAACATAATGGTGGGGTTCCTTGACGAGGGCACATTTGTTGTCGGAGGATCGCTGGACGACACGAGGGAGGTTGACGTTGAAGACGGAAAGACTGTGCCGCTGACGATCCCTGAACGTCCGAATCTGAATGTGGCCGCGGCTCAGGATGGAAAGCTTGTCATCTATAGCCGTGACGATGAATGCACCACTGTGTCGGTGTATGCAGTCGATGGGGAGACAGGGGAGCTTACAGAGCTTGTAAGCGCCAGCGGTGTTCTGAAGTACGATCCTGATTTTTCACCGGATGGAAATAAGATTGCCATAGAGTATGGTACAGATCCGGAAAAGGGAAAGGACGATGTGCTCATACTTGACCTCGCCGCCGGGACGGGCACGCTGCTCAGCGAACAGCTGACGACATATGGCGGACAGGATTCACAGCAGTCCGCAACCCGCGTACATGACGCCGCATGGCTTGATAACAATACTCTGGTTGTGACTGTGAGCACGAGCGGAGACTGAGCCGGACAGGAAATCGCGCTGACAGCCCCGACATGCCACCGCATGGAGAATATGTAAGGATCTATGATGGCTGGAATACTTCTAATGACCGTTTCCTGCACTACGATTCCGAATCAGTGTCTGAGCCTGTTTGACCAGGACGGAAATGAATTGAGCTTCGTCAGCACCGAAGTGGGCAATCAGGGCATCAGGAATGCCGTGCGTCTGGGAGATGGATATCTGGTGCAGCTGTTTCATGGAAGCGAGGAGCGTCTGGCAAAGCTTGATAGTGATGGAAATCTGACGGAAAGCGTCGCCTATTCGGGCGAGGACTGTGTTTACTACATTCAGGATATGGTGGAGTTCGGGGATCGGGTATATATATCCGCCTATGCCGTACCCGGGCAGACCGATGGAACGGACCGCTATGAGGTTGCCGACGTACTTGACTATGTGTGTTCAAGCGGAAGCGACGGTACTATCAACTTGGATATCTCAAGCGAGGAGCTGACGCCGCTGCTGCGCGAGAACTACACTGCGGTGCTGCTGGCGTGCGATGCACTCGACGGCACGCCGGAGAGCTTATGTTTGGTGAAAGGCTCCTTGGGCGGAGCGCTTGAGGTGGACAATGGTCAGCTTCGATGGGATGTTGACAGCCTGACAGCCTCGCTTTACTCCATCGCTACCAGCTCGTTCACTTTCGCAGGAACCTGCCAGGTTTATCGGTATACGTTTGATAATGAGGGTGTCCTTCTTGGTCAGGAGAACACTGGAGAGAATGTACAGTATCGGAGATGATAGGAGTGGCTCTGAACTGCATGATGACATCTGTCTGTCGGTGAGAGCCGGAGCAATTTGAAGGAGCGGACATTCAGGGCTGGCTCCATGCGGCCGCTGATTTGCACAGAGTGCGCGTGTCCTCGCCACTCGCTTCCGCTTGAGAGACAAAAGTGCCTGTCCTTTCAGTAACCGTCGATTGAGAACGGCGCCGGAGGGACAGGCACTTTTTTGCCCTTCAGGGCAGGATCAGCTTAAAGGAGCCGGCAATGGCGCTGCCGTGAAGGAGGAATTTCCATATTATAAAGCCTGAGGAAGCCGGTGCAAGCGGCGCTTATTAATACGCCACACCCCATATTACCATGTGCCTTGCCGGCCTTCCGCAGACAGGGCATACGCCCCCAAGGCGTTCCTGCCTGAATGGGATACACCGGCTGGACACGCCCGTGCGCTCCTTCATAGCTGTCTCACAGGCCTCATCACCGCACCAGAGCATTTTCACGAACCCGCCGCCATTCTGCATTATGTCACGGACATCCTCTACTGAATCTGCATACAATGTGTGCTCATCAAGATTCTGTTCAGCCTTCGCGTACAGCCCATCGTGAACGGCCTGCAAAAGTGCGGGTATCTGCTCCGCAGCACTGTCAAGGGGTACGGGGATCTTCTCTCCGTTGTCGCGCCGAACGGCCACACACTGCCCGGACTCCATGTCCCGCGGACCGAGCTCCAGCCGCAGTGGGACGCCCTTCATCTCCCACTGGGCAAATTTCCAGCCCGGAGAGTTATCCGAAAAATCACCCCTGACACGAATTCCGGCGCCGGCAAGAGTATCCACAAGCTTACCGGCGGCCTCGGCAACACCAGGCTTATGGGCCGCCACAGGAACCACAATGACCTGCACCGGCGCTATCGCCGGGGGCAGGACAAGGCCGCTGTTGTCTCCGTGCGTCATGATTATGGCGCCGATTATCCTTGTGGACATGCCCCATGAGGTCTGGAACGGATATTGAAGAGTGTTGTCACGGCCGGTGAATGTCACATCGTATGCCCGGCTGAATTTGTCGCCGAAGTAGTGCGTGGTGCCGGCCTGAAGGGCCTTGTGGTCCTTCATCATCGCCTCAATGGTGTAGGTCGCCTCCGCGCCGGCGAATTTCTCCTTGTCGGTCTTACGCCCCTTTATGACAGGTATTGCCAGCATCCTCTCACAGAAATCCGCGTAGCAGTCCAGCTGTCCCAGCGCCTCCTCCTGCGCCTCGTCGGCTGTCTCGTGGATGGTATGCCCTTCCTGCCACCAGAACTCCCTGGAACGGAGAAACGGACGGGTTGTCTTCTCCCAGCGGACTACAGAACACCACTGATTGTATTTCATCGGGAGCTGACGCCAGGTCTGGAGCACGCTTGACCAGTGGTCACAGAACATCGTCTCAGAGGTGGGACGGAACGCCAGCCGCTCCTCCAGCTTCTCACTGCCTCCGTACGTGACCCACGCCACCTCCGGCGCGAAGCCCTCTACAAGCTCGCCCTCCTTCTTTAAAAGGCTCTCCGGAATGAGCACCGGCATCGCCACATTTTCATGACCGGTCTTTTTAAACTCGGTGTCCAGAAGCCTCTGGATGTTCTCCCAGATGGCATAGCCATAGGGACGGAGTATGGTGAAGCCCTTTACGCTGGAGTACTCCACAAGCTCCGCCTTCCTGCATATATCCGTGTACCACTGGGCGAAATCCACGTCCATGTCGGTAATCTGTTCAACTTTTCTGTCCTTTGCCATTACGGTTCCCCTCGTTTTCTGGATTTGCGCTGAATGATGCATGTATTGTACGAAACGCCGCGTCGATTGTCAAGCCTGATATCCGGACAGGACGCTGGTCGGAAAAATGACCGGAACAGCGCACGACGGATTATCCGGCCGCATCGCGGAAGAGCCGCAGGGCGTTTTTCCAGCAGACCTTCTCCAGTTCTTCCGCAGTGAATATCTTCTCCATCCCGCGCAGCAGATACTCTGTGCCGGACCAGTCACCCCACTCCAGTCTGCTGGATATGCCGTCGTAATCAGAGCCTATAGCCAGGGTATCTGCACCTGCCACGTTCTTCATGTGTCTCAGATGCCGTATCACGTCCTCCACCGACGTATAGTCATCCCGCTCAGGGTCCCCCACCGGATCGTGAAGGAACCGTGAGAGAAAGTTTATCCCGCATACGCCGCCCTTATCCGCCAGTGCGCGAAGCTGGCTGTCCGTCAGATTCCGGCTGTTCCCGCAGAGCGCCCTCGCGCACGAGTGAGACGCGGCAAAGGGCCTCCTAGATACACGCGCCACATCCCAGAAGCCGCCCTCCGACAGATGCGACACGTCTACAACTATCCCCAGCTCATTCATGCGCTCCACCGCCTCAATGCCAAAGGGCTTGAGACCCATCATGTGCATCTCTGAGTCCGCACTTTGCGGGTAGCCAAGGGAGTTTTCATAGTTCCAGGTAAGCGCGGCCATGCGGACGCCTCGCCGGTAATAGTCGTCGACACGATCAATTTTCCCGTCAAGCGTCACACAGTCCTCCACGGTCAGAATTGAGCTCATCTTCCCCGCAGCATGATTCCTCTCCACATCGGAGGCACTGCGGGCCGGAAGAAGCTGATCGCTGCAAAGCTCCAGCTCCTCCATGTAGCGGCCATAGGCACGGTCAAAATATTCCTCCGGGGTCTCTGCGATCCCGTGCCGTTCCGCCGCGCCGGAGGTCGGGACAAAGATTGCAAAGCACTGGGCCATACAGCCGCCCCGGCGCAGCTTTTCAACGTTCACATGGCCCCCGGCCATGTCCCGCAGGTGGTGTCCCTCGCAAAAACGCATTATGGTGTCACAGTGCAGATCTATTATCTCCATGACTCCCTCACGCAAGAGCACCCATCGGGTCCCATGGGGAGAGCTCCTCAGGCTCTGCCTCATACTCTGCAACAAGCTCAGCTGTCAGATACCGCCTGTCAACTACAACCTGGTAGAGGTACTCGTCAAACCAGTGGTCAGTCATGAGATACATGCCGTTTTTGCCTCTGTCCCCGCCCCAGCTGTTTTCCACGCGCCAGCGCACAGGCTTGCCGTCCTCATCCAGATCCACGCCCTGAAGAGTCATGGCGTGAGTCATCATGCTGTGGCCAAAATCCAGCCGATCCGCCTTCGTCATTGTCAGCTCTGTGCCAAACAGCGAGGAATAGTCGTAAATCCCGGTGCCCATCACGCCGCTGTCCCTCTCGCTGTATTTGCCAACGTCACAGCCGAACCAGACAGGACGGCCATCCTTCAGCTGCGCTATGACAGCGTGCTTCATCTCCTCAACGGGCACATTAAGGTACCGCACCGGACGGCCGCCGACTACATTGCCAAGAAACTTCACAGTGTAGCTCCTGAAGAAGGGCTTATCCGCAGTGGGCGAGTTTATGAGACTTACCGTGCGAGCGAGGTCAAGTCCCACATATTTTTTCATGAAGCTCCGCCCGTCGAGCCCGCGCTCCGAGATGAACCGCCCGTCACGGGACCGCACCTCAAAATCAAACTGCTCCGGCGGCGTGCCAAGGCATATGCAGAGAACCCTGTAGACCTCCTCAAGGCGCTTATGCTTCATTGCGCGTAAGGTACTCTCGTCTGCGCCATCCCGGTGGGCGCGGCGCAGAGCGGCGGCGTCGCCCCGCAGCTTTTCTGTTAAAAGCGCGTTCATCTCCCGTGTGGAGGAGGAACAGGCGCTCTCCGGCATGGCGTCCTTGGGCACCACGCCATATTTGTCAATGAGTGCCGCTATCATATCCCACTGACCACCGTCCTGCACAGGAGAGGACAGCAGAAAGTCCAGCTCCCGGTCTCCCTCCTCCAGGCCGAGGGTGTCCAGGATGTTTTCGTAAAAGTAGTTGGCCTTCTCAAGCTTGTCATAAAAGCAGGTATAGTTCTGGCTGAGCTCAAACTCATCCAGGTTCAGACGGTGCGCAACCTCGTAACGCAGCACATTAAGTGCCGCAAACATCCAGCATCTCCCGCTCTGCTTCTGGTTTGTGATGCCGCGCTGATCCAGGAGAACGGAATACTGGTGTGAATCCCCGGACGGAGCGCGCCACCTCTTAGCCGCCTTGTCAAGACCGTTCGCCGTGACGGCGTTCATTGCGGAAAGGTTTGCGCGGTCACTGTGGAAATCCTCGTCAAACCGTGTGAGATTTTCCTGCGAGATGTACTCTTCCATGTCTCTTCCCCCCTTATACAAGCTTCTGCCAGGGCTGAAGCTCCACAGCCTGTCCATCCCAGGCCGCAAGCACCTCGTCGGGCAGATACTCACGGCAGACTGCCGCCTCATAGACGTATCTGTCAAACCACCCGTCTGTCATCACAAACATGCCCTTTTTTCCCACGTCCGGACCCCAGGAGTTTTCAACCCGCCACAGGAGCGGAGCGCCATCCTCACCGACATCCACGCCCTTCAGCACCATTGCATGGCTGGCGTGAGCCTCGCCGTAATTGAACCGATCTTCACGGCTCATGGACAGATCTATGTCGAAGAGATCCTCAATATCATAAAGATTTTCATCCATGATGCCCTTGTCCCGCCAGCTGCGCTTGTCCACATCGCATGTGAACCACACAGGACGCTTCGCCTTAAGCTGCCTGAGTACGGCCGCCTTCAGCGTCTCAATGGAAACGGACACATAGCGGCGCTCCATTGTACCTAGCACGCCTCCTGCGCCAGGGACACGGTAATGCTGTGTATTCCGGCCGTTTGTCGCTCCGGCGGATACCGTGACATACTGTCTCAGATCCACGCCTATGTATTTCCTGTAAAACTCCAGCGGCGTAAGGCCCCTGTCGCTGACAGTCTCCCCATCCTTAGGGCGGTACTTGAAGTCAAAACGCTTCACCGGCTCGCCATAGCAGATACAATACATGCGGTAGATGGTGCCAAGCATCTCCTCCTTCTCTGCACGAAGCTCCTCCATAGTCCGGCCGGCGTGAAAGCTTTGCCGCAGATCGCGGGCGTACTCCCGAAGCTTCTCCGCCACGATCGGAGGCATCGAGTTGCTCCCGTCTGTGCAGACCGTCTCAGGCTGTGACTCCTGCGGAACGACGCCATACTTCTCAACAAGCCCGACAAAGTTGGACCACCAGCCTCCGTCCTGCCGCGCCGAACCAAGATATCCACTGACCGCACGGCTGTCAGATGGCTCTCCGGCGGTTTTTATTGCCTGCTCGAGAAAGAAGTTGGCCTTCTCAAGCTTGTCATAGAACATAAGATAACTGCCGGAGAGCGAGAACTCCTCCACCTTGAGCTTCTCAATGACCGAGTCGCGCAGTATGTTAAACCCGGCATACATCCAGCACCGGCCGCTCTGCTTCTGGCTGGTGACGGCGCTCTGAGGAAGCTCAAGGCTGAACTCCCCTGCCGTCTCGCGGGCGCTCCCCAGACGTCTGGAGGCGTTCAGGACTCCGCAGGACGTCACTGCGTTCATCGCCATCAGGTTACTGCGCCCGGAAGCAAAATTTTCCCGGAACTCCTGCAGAGATTCCGTTGTTATTTCCTCTCTCATAGCTCCTCCTTAGAAATATGTGATTCATTCGTATATGCGGAATATTATTTCCCGCTTTTGTTTATCATCTCACGGAGACGTTTCAGCACGTCCCGGTTAAGATGGGATGTGGCTGTGGGGTTGCGTTTCAGGATTCCGGCTGCTTTACGCAGATCCCGTTCACGCAGCCAGCCAAGCTGAAGCTTTGTGTGCTCCAGCTCGTCCAGGTCCTTACTGAGCTCCTGACGCCGCTCGGCCAGATTTTCCTCGCCGCGGGAGAGCCGCCTTTCGACCTCATCAAGAGCCGCCCGCGCCTTATCCGACAGCAGCCGCAGGTGAGCCATGTCCCGTTCACGGCGCTGGCGAAACAGCTCCTCAAGCGCAAGCTTTCTCCCGTCCGCTTCATTGACAAGGGCCTGACGCACCTCTGCGGTGCGATCATGGAGCTCCGAGGAGCCCTCATGGATGACTCCCGCCAGACGCTTTTCAAGGGCCAGCAGCTTTTCACCGCCCTCACGCAGACGATCCAGCAGCTCCCGCAGCTCCAGAGCCGACTGAACTGATTTCATGCCGTCAGCGGCAAAGACAACGAGAAACACATCCGCTGCGATCTGCCCGACGTTGTCAGGGATCCTGAGCAGCAGTCTCTCCACCGGCGGATGGAGCACATACACAAGAAAAAGTGAAAAAACACCCCATCCCAGTGAACATGGAAGACAGACGTAGCCCTTTATGTTCAGAGGCACATTGCTGTAATCCCACCAGCGCATGTGGAAAATCCGCTCCATCATAGCCCCCACGACAAGCTCCAGAAGGGTGGCGCCCAGCATGCCCAGAATATACACCAGAACCCACCTGTCCCGCACCGGGAGAGTGAGCCAAAGTATAATGATTGCCCCGAAGCCATAGATTGGTATGACCGGACCGTAGAAGAACCCCCTGTTGACACACTCATGCCGCTTTATCGAAACAAAACAGCACTCCCACACCCAGCCAAGAAAGCTGTATGCAAAAAAGATGAGCAGCCACTGAGAAACAGTGTAGACCATGAAAGCTCCTCTCCCAGGCTATTCCCCGTTTTTCTCCAGATACATCTCGCGGTCAGCCTCGGCGTACATTTCCTGACATGTTCTCTCCGTCCCGTCGAAGTTCTCCCGGTACGAGACACCGGCATTCACATATGTACTGAGTCCGTGTTCCTGATCATACACAGCTCCCGTAAGCAGACCGGATCGGATCTTTTCTATCACACGCGCAGCCCCGTCGCGGTCACAGTGGAAGAGGACGATGAGAAATTCATCCCCGCCCATGCGGATAACCACATCGGTAACCCGGAGAACCTTTTTCATTACAGCGACGGTCAGCTTCAGGGCGATGTCGCCGACCGGGTGGCCGTAGGTGTCGTTTATGCTCTTGAAGTCCCGTATGTCCGTCATGATGAAGACAACAGCGCAGTCAACGCACGTGACAAAGGAACGCTCCTCAAAGCAGAGCCTGCTCTCCGCGCCAGTGAGCGGATCAAGGATCACGCGCCCGCACGGCCTGGCGGACCGCGGCAGATCATTGGACAGCCTCTCCGTGTCGGCAAAGAAGGCCTCAAGTACCAGCTTTACCTCCGAGCCGTCATCAAGCCTGACGAGAACCGGAGAGGAGAGAACCAGCGAATTGCCATCTGCCATGGGTTCAAGCTTTGACTGCCTGCGGCCCGTGTGACAGGCGGCAAGACCCGTGCAGTATTCGCAGCGCTTCCGGTGCCCGAAAAGCTCAAAGCAGCTCCCCTCCTGCCTCACAAGCTCGCCCCGGCTGTCAATGGAATAATACGCCAGGCTCTCAGGATCCGTCAGACGCACCAGGTCAAATATTGCGGAGAGCTGATCCAGCAGCGTGCGCAGCTCACCTGGTCTCGCGAGGATGACCCCTTTTTCCATATTGTGTACCCCCGTGTCGTTCGTGTTATCCGCCCTGTGGAAAGAAAGACACAATCACCATATCCCCGCACGATTATATCACAGACAGACCGAATCCGCAAGCGGAGCGGGAATAATTTATGAGGTCACCCATGAGCCTTCACAGGCGTCCGCTGATCCGTTGAGTAATTTAGTCAATATTATTGAATATAATGACATTGAGACAGGCAAAATCCATGAGAAAATAAAAATACTGTTGAAATTTGTCTCAAAGGGTGATAAAGTATTACGTGACGCAGAAGTCACCCTTGAGGACCAATCAGGGAAAAAGGAGGAGTGTTTGAATGGCTTTTTTTGAAGAGATTGGCAAGAAGCTCTCGAACGCCGGACAGGGGGTTGCGCAGTCGACAAAGAATTTTGCCGATGTCACGCGGCTCAATGGACTCATCTCCGATAAGGAGAAGCGGGTGAGCCAGCTTCATTCGGCCATAGGCGAGGCATATTACAATCGCCATAAGGACGACCCGGCTGCCGAGGAGAGGCAGAGCATCGACGAGATCAACACACTGCAGCAGGAAATTCAGCAGTACCAGAACGAGATCCAGCAGATACGCGGCGTTACCAAATGCCCGAAGTGCGGGGCCGATGTGGCGATCACAGCCGGCTTCTGCAATGTGTGCGGCGCACAGCTGCCACGTCAGACTGCTGCAGAGCCGGCTGAGGAGGAGGGGAGCGTCTGTCCCAACTGCCACAGCCCCGTAGCGAAGGGCAGCTCCTTCTGCACCAATTGCGGAACAAGGCTCTGAACAGATAAAAAATAATATTGAAATCGGGAGGAAAAAGTATGTTTTGTGGGAAATGCGGCGCCCAGAACGCGGATAATGCGGTATTCTGCAAGGTCTGCGGAGCGCCTCTGACACCTCAACAGGGCGCCAACGGCGGCATGAACGGCGGCATGAACAGCGGGATGAACGGCGGCGCCGGAGGGCCGGCGCCGGACGGCAGGCCCGCAGTAGACAAGCATAAGCTGATTGGCATAGTCGCAATATGTGCCGTAGCTGTGCTGGTGATAGTCCTCATAGCCGTGCTAGTCGGCGGGAGCGGGGCCAGCGGCGTTGTCAAGAAATACTACAAGGCCATTTACGTCAAGCAGGACGGAGAGGCATATGCGGATCTGTTCCATGATGACGTGATCAAGGAGTATGTTGATTACGCCGGGACAACACGCAAGAAGTGGATCAATGAGATGACGGACTCCTTTGAAGAGCGTGCCGACTACCTGGATGAGGAGTATGACAAATGGAACTACAAGCTGAAGATACTGGACGTTGAGTCGGTGACAGAGGACACGTTTGACGAGCTCGACGAGGAATATGATGAGACCTATGATCTCAATCTCAAGGACGCTGCGTATGTTACGATCAAGCTGACCTGGGTTTATGACGGAGAGACGCAGGAGAGCACCGTCGGACGCATACTGGTTGTGAAAATAGGCAGCAAGTGGTATTTGGACGAAACATATGTCTGATTTCAGAGCATAGTCTGTGAAGTGTAGAGGGAATGGTTGAATGATCTGCGGCAACTGCGGCGCTGAGAATACAGAGGGGGCAATTTTCTGCACGGTGTGCGGGCGGGCCCTGCGCCATTCGATGGCCGGAGTGCGCACCTCGGACGGCAGACCGCGGCGCAGGGGCCGCTTTAACTGGGATATTCTGCTCTGTGCCGGGGCGGTTCTGGCGGCTGCCCTGCTGGTTTTCGCAGTGTGGCGCTTTGCCTCGGCATTTTCACAGCGCAGTTCTGACGGCGAAAAGGGCGCAATCAGCGGCGAGAGCGCGGTGCGAACCTATTTGGAGGCGTCTGTGAACGGCGACGGGGCTCTGGCCGCGTCGGTGCTGCCGGGTCCTGTGGTGGAGACGATCTGTGAGGACGGCGGTTTCTCTGAGAATGGCTTCAGCGGTGCGCTGACGGAGCTGTTTCAAAGTGAGCTTGCCGGACTTTCGGAGGATTTCCCTGGGTGGACCTGGTCGATGTCTGTCATAGGGGTGGACGACATTCCGGACAGCGATCTCAAGCACCTTAAGGCCGGGTATGAGACGGATTACGGGCTCAGTATCGAGGGGGCAGTCCGCGTGGAGATTGAGCTTTCGATCTCCTGCGAGAAGGGGGATAAGAGCTGGCAGGATGAGCTGTCCGCTGTGAGGACAGATGACGGGTGGTTTGTGGACATATACTCCCTCACATAGGTATAATAGTGCTCGGAACAGAGGAAACCGTGCCGGGACGCCAATTCTGGCGGAACCCAGGCACGGTTTCGGCGCGAAGGGGGAGCGGATATTTTTCAGCCTTCTGCTACTTCTTCTTCGGCGGAGCTGTTCCTCTTCCGGTATACAACCGACATGACAAGGGCAACGATATCTATGATGCTCTCCACTACCAGCGCTACACCGATGAAAATCCACATAGCATCCCCTTCCCAGGGACGCTTTAGTGTTATAACGGCGCATATTGCCGTGACAAGTCCGCCGGCCAGCTTCCAGGCCCAGCTGCCGTTCCTGAGACGCAGCATGTCCACCGTCTCTGCCAGCTTCCGGATGCCGAGCACAGCCATCGCCACGCCGTAAACCACCGTCATGACCGGGAACGTGCTGGTGAACCACTCCGCGCGGAACACACAGAAAAAGCCTATCAGCAGCCCGAGCAGTCCCCTGGTCATACCCATGCTCTCAGCTCCGTCCTCAGGCGTCATGCGGAAGTACCCCAGGACCTCAAAAATACCCATTGCAGCGATGACGACGCCAATGACGGTGATGATCGTTTCAGAGAATTTGTCGTGATCGATGAATAGAAAGATGCCCACGCCCAGCTCGCAAAGCGCGGTGATCACTCCGCCAAACCTGTCCAAGACTCTTTTCATCAAAATCCCTCCATTTCTCAAAGCTTCAGGCGATAATGTAACTATATTACAAAACGCCTCTGTTTTCAAGTCCCTCTCCACTATGTTTTCAACTGATTTTCCGCGCGATGCCTTTAAACCAGATGTCCATGCCGCATGCAGCGCTTTCACAGGTAAATGTCCGTGCAGCATGAAGCACAGAAAATTAAGCATTAAACCCATGGACATTTTTTGCGCATCCGTGCCGGCCGCCCCGAAAGGGGAGAGGCACGGGCGCTTCATTAAAATACAGTTCCCGGATGGGAGCCAGGGGGTGCGAAGTGAAGGAGAAAAGAAGGATATATGTGGAACCGGGGTGCACCCTTGCAAGGCTTGCCTGTGCGTTTATGGCGTGCTCAATGGTGCTGAGGCTTGTGTGGTGCGCCCGATTTCCCGGGGAACTGAGCGGTTCCGCGGTATTCACACAGGGGGTACTACCGCTGCTGTCAGCGGCTGTATTCATATTCTGCCTGCTCCGATACGGGAAAAAGGCGCTTTGGATAAGCTTCTTTCCGGTTCTGGGAGGGGTGATATTCTTTCTTACGAAGGCCGCGGGCTTCGTCTGGTGGCACAGGGCGCTCTGCACGCTGCTCTATCTGTCGGTTGCAGCGCTGTACGGGCTCACAGTCTTCGGAGTTCTGCCGACAAGGCGTCTGCTTGTCCCGCTTTTCGGCATCCCTCTTGCATACCATCTGGTGGTCCAGGATCTCATACAGAACCTCTCGGTCTATTCCGCTGCGCAGTGGCTGAAGGAATGCTCTGTGCTCTGCATTATGGCCGCGCTGCTGACCGCGTCAATTGCCATGAGGGAGGAGGAGCCGGGAGTCGGGCGCTGAGATCTGCCGGGCTTCGTGAAAAACAGGAAATAAGCCTTGCAAAACACGGAGAATTCTGCTAACATAATGCGTATTGAAGGGGAGATGAAATGCGCGTTCCAGACGCAGAATTGACCGCTGACATGGAGCTTCGCCGCACCTTCAGGAGCGGGGGAGCTTTTTTATCTGAAAAACCGTGATATTTGGAGGATGCAATGAAGGACAGATTGAAACAGATACGCCAGGAAGCGTTGGAACAGCTGGAGGGAGCCCGGACAGTGGCCCAGCTTGAGGAGCTGCGGGTGCGCTATCTGGGGAAGAAAGGCGAGATGACAGCCCTTCTCAAGCAGATGGGCCGACTTCCGCCTGAGGAGAGGCCGGAAATGGGTGCGCTGGCAAATCAGGTTCGCGCAGAGCTTGAGGAGAAGCTCCTAAGTGTCAGAGCAGAGCTTGAGGAGCAGGCGCTGGAGCAGCGCCTGGAGGACGAGGCCCTCGACGTCACCATCCCCGGCAAGGCCCCGGAGCTGGGCCACAGGCACCCGATGTACATCGCCCTTGATGAGGTGAAGGACATATTCGTGGGCATGGGCTTCACCATACTGGAGGGCCCGGAGGTGGAGCTTGCGGAGTATAACTTTGATAAGCTGAATGCCCCGGAGGGCCACCCATCCAGGGAGTGGTCCGATACCTTCTACTTTGATGAGGACAGCCGCGTCATGCTTCGCAGCCAGACAAGTCCAATGCAGGTGCGGGCAATGGAGACAATGCCGCTGCCAATCCGCGTGATTGCCCCGGGCCGTGTCTTCCGGAAGGATGAGGTCGACGCCACGCACTCGCCGATGTTCCACCAGATAGAGGGCCTTGTCATAGACGAGGGCGTGACCATGGCGGACCTCAAAGGTACGTTGAACACCGTGGTGGAGGGACTTTACGGCAAGGGCACGAAAACCCGCTTCAGACCTCACCACTTCCCGTTCACGGAGCCATCCTGCGAGGTGGACGTGCAGTGCCATGAGTGCGGCGGAGTCGGCTGCCGCGTGTGCAAGGGCGAGGGCTGGATCGAGCTGCTGGGAGCGGGAATGGTCCACCCGCGGGTGCTGGAAATGGCCGGCATCGACTCGGAGAAATACAGCGGCTGGGCCTTTGGCATCGGTCTTGAGCGGATGGCCATGCGGCGTTTCAACATCTCGGATATGCGTCTGATATTTGAAAATGACGTCCGTTTCCTGAAGCAGTTTTAGGGGAGCTCTGAGAGATGCGTCACAGCCCATTTATTCTTCAGCTTCCTTAAGTCCACGGCGACAAGCCGGAAAAATTAATCGTAAGAGGTAAATACTATGCAGTTATCACGCAGCTGGCTCCGGGAATTCACAGATACCGCCGCCGTGTCAGATAAGCAGTTCATTGACGCGATGACGCTCTCCGGCTCCAAGGTCGAGACAGTGGAGCGGCCGGGCGACGGGATACAGAATGTTGTAGTGGGCAGAATACTTCAGATGACCCGCCATGAGAACTCTGACCATATGTGGGTCTGCCAGGTGGACGTCGGCGGGGAGACGCCAGTCCAGATTGTCACTGGGGCGCAGAACCAGAAGACGGGGGACCTTGTCCCCACAGCACTTGCTGGGGCTGTGCTGCCGGGGGGAAAGCACATCGAGAGCGGACTTCTGAGGGGCGTTCTCTCAGATGGGATGCTCTGTTCATATCAGGAGCTTGGATACACGGACAATGACTGGCCCCACAGTGTGGCAAACGGCCTCTTTATTTTAAATTCCGATCCTGACATCGTGGCTCTGAATCCGCAGCCGGGTGATGACATCCGACCGCTGATAGGGGCGGATGATACGATTGTAGATTTTGAAATAACGCCGAACCGCCCGGACTGCCTATCGGTGGTGGGCCTTGCCAGGGAGGCGGCAGCGACCTTCGGAACAGGGCTTAGTCTTCATACTCCGCAGGTGCGGGGTAGCGGAGGCGCGGCCTCCGACCACGTTGCCGTGACAATAGAGGATCCTGCGCTGTGCCCGCGCTACACCGCCAGAGTTGTGAAAAACGTTAAAATAGGGCCTTCGCCGATGTGGCTCCGGAGGAGGCTTCGCGCGGGCGGCGTGAGGCCGATCTCAAACATCGTGGATATTACAAACTATGTCATGCTGGAATTGGGTCAGCCCATGCACGCGTTTGACTTCTCCTGCGTGGAGGGCGGGCATATTATAGTCCGTACAGCCCGTGAGGGAGAGACGATAACGACACTTGACGGCACAGACCGGAAGCTTACCACATCGATGCTCTGCATATGCGACGAGCACCGGCCTGTCTGCGTGGCCGGAGTGATGGGCGGGGCAAACTCTGAGATTGTGGGCGACACGGCCATGGTTCTGTTTGAGGCTGCGAACTTCAACGGGACGTCTGTACGCCGTACCGCCACAGCCCTTGGCATGCGCACCGACAGCTCGGGGCGTTTCGAGAAGGGCCTTGACGTCACCGCTACAGTGAACGCAGTGAACAGGGCCTGTGAGCTGGTGGAGCTGCTGGGCTGCGGAGAGGTGGTGGACGGGCTTGTGGATGTCTTCCCGGAGCCGCCGGCCACGCGGACCATACCCCTGGAGCCTGACAGGATAAACGCACTTCTCGGCACGGATATTGAGGAGAGCGAGATGCGGAGGATACTTGAAAAGCTTGATTTCACAATCAATGGAAATATGGTGGCTGTGCCGTCCTTCCGGGGTGATGTGGAGCGGATGCCGGACCTGGCCGAGGAGGTCGCCCGCTTTTACGGCTATAACAATATTCCGGTCACCCTTCAGCGCGGGGCCGCAGCACTGGGCGGCTACTCTGAGAGCCAGAAGCTGGAGCGGACGTTGTGCGCGGCTGCAAGGGCAGTCGGATACAGCGAGATAATAACGTACAGCTTCGGAAGTCCCTCAGCATTGACAAGGCTTCGTATCCCGGAGAACTCGCCGCTCCGGGACCAGCTTAAGATACTGAATCCTCTGGGTGACGACACCTCAGTTATGCGCACCTCGGCGCTGCCGGGGATGCTTGAGGTTCTTGCCAGAAATAAGGCGTCCAGGAACGATTCGGCGCGGCTCTATGAGCTGGCGAAGGTCTATTTCAAGCGTCCTGACGGTATGGCGGACGAGCCAAAGGTGCTCTCGCTGGGCGCGTATGGTCAGGATATGGATTTTTACGTCTTCAAAGGCGCCGTTGAGACGATCATAAAGTCTATCCATGGGGAGAATGTCCGCTTTGAGGCGTGTACCGATAATCCAAGCTATCACCCCGGACGCTGCGCGAATGTCACCTGCGGGGGAAGGCGTCTGGGTGTTTTCGGACAGATCCACCCGCTGGTGGTGAGGAATTTCGGGATGGAGGGTGAGGTTTACGCTGCGGAGCTGTCAATGCAGGCCCTTGAGGATGCGGCTGTCAGCAACACTGTCTATGAGCCGCTGCCGCGCTATCCGGCTATCACCCGTGACCTGGCGCTGGTCTGTGACTCCCATGTGACATCTGACCAGCTCAGGGACGCCATGCTTGAGTCGGGGGGACAGATACTGCGGGAGGTGAGCCTGTTTGATGTATATACAGGAGATGGCATTCCGCAGGGCAAGAGGAGCCTTGCCTATTCACTTACCTTCCGCTCTGATTCCGGCACACTGAAGGATGAGGAGGCGGACTTGTCCGTAAAAGCAATACTTGAGACTATCCTCACACGTTTCGGCGCGGTGCTGAGGTGAAAAAAGGGGATCGGCAAGTCCCCCATGGTACCGGGAACTTGCCGATCCGGTTTTACAAGGTCAGAGGTCTTTAAGGCTCAATGCGGAAAAAACGGCGCCCGTTTTCCGATGCGGCATTGACAAGCTCGTCAATGGGGATCCCACGCAGCTGCGATATCCTCTCGGCGATAAACGGGAGCATGAGCGATGAATTGCGTTCGCCTCTGTGAGGGACAGGCGTGAGATAGGGGCTGTCCGTCTCAAGCATGAGCCTGTCCAGCGGCATACGCGCCGCGACCTCGCAGGGCCGTCGGGCGTTTTTGAAGGTAATAACGCCGGTGAAGGACAGAAACCACCCCATATCCAGCAGCTCGCGGGCTGTCTCCCAGCTGCCGGAAAAACAGTGAACCACGCCTGTGATCCCCCGGTGACGCCTCAGTATCTCAAGCATTTCCCCGGTGGCTTCACGTTCGTGGATTATCACAGGCATGCCAAGCTCCTCCGCCAGAAGGAGCTGTTCCTCCAATATCCGACGCTGTACATCCCTTGGGGGGAGGTCATAGTGGTAGTCCAGCCCTATCTCACCCAGCGCCACGCACTTGGGATGGGATGCAAGCTCCCGTATCCTCTGCTGATAGCCGACGGCAGCTCCGGCTGCCTCCTGCGGGTGCACGCCGGCTGCAAAGTACACAGATTCGAACTTCTCCGCTATTGCCCGCGCTTTCTCAGCCGAGGCTATGTCTGAGGCCGGATCCACCACCAGATCTACGCCTCCGGCCCTCAGCGACGCAAGTACCGCGTCCCGGTCAGCGTCGAACAGCTCGCTGTCATAGTGCGCATGTGTGTCAAAATACAATTTTCAGTATCCCCTCTCGCGTGTGGCTTTTGTAGTCACTGACTGAAACGGCTCTGAGCCGCGGTCAGGTCATGACTGGACGTCCGCCGCTCTCTTCTTTCCACCGTGGAGAGGATACCACAATCAGATATTTTTTGCAATATTAATGTAAAAATTATCACCCGACAGACAAATTAAGATATTTCACGGGTAAAAAATTCGAAAAAGCCTTGCAATCAGGCGGAATGTATGATAAGATAAGCTCCATTGATTAAACGAACCTTTCTGAAAGGAATGATAGCTTTGGTTCAGACCATAATTACGGTGATTCAGCTTATTTCCTGCCTCGCGCTCATAGTCATTGTCCTTTTCCAGAGCGGCAAAAGCTCCGGACTGTCAGGGGCGTTCGGCGGAAACAACGAATCCTTCCTTGCAAAAAATAAGTCCAAGGCGCTTGACGCCAGGCTCGCGCGGATGACCAAGTGGGTAGCGGTAGTTTTTGCCGTGCTGACGCTTGTGTTGAATTTTGTCTGAGCGACGGACGTGTCTTCGGAGATATTGATGTTCCTGTGTGAGAAAACTGATCCGGTATCAGCGCAGAGATTTTGGCGTGTACGCGTATGAAGGCAGGTTCTTATAGAAAAAATTCCTCCCCTTTTAGGGAGGAATTTTTTGCGTGTGCCTGGCGAGATTATTAAAGGGCCGCTGTGATGATAGCCATGGAATAGACCTCCTCGGCGTTGCAGCCACGTGAGAGGTCATTGATGGGTGCGTTAAGACCCTGGAGAATAGGTCCGTAGGCGTCGTAGCCGCCCAGACGCTGGGCTATCTTGTAGCCGATGTTGCCCGCCTCGATCAGCGGGAAGATGAAGGTGTTGGCGTAGCCGGCCACTTTGCTCCCTGGGAACTTGAGCTGTCCCACAGTCGGGGAGACAGCCGCATCAAACTGCATCTCACCGTCAATGGCGATGTCCGGAGCCATCTCCTGGGCGATCTTCGTCGCCTCGGCGGAGAGACTGACCGTTCCGCCCTTACCGCTGCCCTTGGTGGAGAAGCTGAGCATCGCCACCTTCGGCTCAATACCGAATATTTTTGCGGTCTTGGCAGTCTCCACAGCAACTTCGGCTAATTTCTGAGCCGCAGATACTGTGACGTTTCCGTCCTTGTCCGTGGAGTCCTCATAGGCAATGTTTATGGCGCAGTCGCCCATGCAGATGGTGCGGAGAGCCTCATCGCCGGTTTCACGGGTAAGTATGAAGCTTGAAGACACAAGATGTGCGCCGGGGCGCGTCTTGATGAGCTGAAGCGCCGGACGGACTGTGTCAGCAGTGGAATATGTGGCGCCGCCCAGAAGACAGTCTGCCTCGCCGAGCTTGACCAGCATCGTACCGAAATAGTTGCCCCGCGCCAGAGCAGCGCGGCACTCCTCGGCAGTCATCTTGCCGCGGCGCAGCTCCACCATCTTCTCCACCATGGCATCCATGCCCTCATACGTCCTCGGATCCACCAGTTTGGCAGCAGACACGTCGAAGCCGCGCTGAGCGCTTGTTGTGCGGATCTCCTCCGGATCGCCTATGAGAGTGACCTCCAGAAGTCCCTCGGAGAGAAGCCGTGAGGCGGCCTCCTGAATGCGGGCGTCATGTCCCTCGGTAAAGACGATGCGCCGTCCCGCTCCCTGGAGCTTCTTTTTCAGATTTTCGAGCATTTCCATTTCTCTTCCTCCGTTTTTGCGCTTTTAGCGCTGATATGCACTATTTTACCACCGCCGCGTCTGATACGCAAGAGAGTATTTAAGATAAAAGGGAGTGTGAAAAACTGCCCACGGGCAAAATGTGGCGCTCCGCTTTCTGATATGTTCCTTCAGCAGAGCGCACCACACTAGGTTTACCCGGTGTGGTGCGCTGTTATCGTTAATATTTAACGATGCTTTATCAGTTAACCTTCAACATTCTCACAGTACCGCATGAGCATAGTCGCAACCTGGGCCC
>CAYPMJ010000024.1:0-20565 GCA_964411785.1 uncultured Oscillospiraceae bacterium | reverse complement strand
CCATGACAATGAACTTGTCCTTGGGGGAACGGCCAGTGTAGACGCCGGTCATGACGTTTACCGCGCCAAGCTCGCTCTCCTGACCCTTGTCATAGCCGGTGAGAGACGGATCCATCTCGTCCTGGTACAGTGACTCATAGGAGGGATTGTAAACAATCTCAGTCACGCCGGTAATGCCATACTTTGTTAAATCGACCTTTGCCATTGAATAATGACCTGCCTTTCTCATAATAAAAAGAAGTACGTCAGCGGTACAGATTCCCGGAAGTGAGTCGTCGGGAAAATGTATGTCCGGATAATTTCTCCAAATATTAAACCAAAACTTATCAAAAAAGTCAACTCTATTAACGACAACGGTGAAACAGAATTTTCAATGAAAACCCGTCATTTTAACCAAAATACAGGTGTCCCGGTGTAGAGCGGCGATTCCCACTCAGGGCCCAGGTCATCAGGAACGGCATCTTTGGCTGGGGACGGCAGTTTGCGCAGCCCGGCTGCCACCATTGCGGAAAAGCGAACTGCACCCTCATATCTGAGGTGCGTGTTGTCCGCAAGGCCATCGGGATGGGCCTGGCAGGAGTCTGCGGGGAGGAACATATAAAGTGCGCGGCTGCGATCCTCGCCCAGCGATTCAACGAGCATGCGGCTTTGTGATGTGAGGTCAATAAGCGGAAGACCTTCACGCGCTGCCATGCGACGTGCCGCCTCCGGATAGTCGCCGTGGGAGAGCTCCAGTGTCCCATCAGACATGAACAGACGTCTTGTCAGCGGGGTGATTATCACTGGATACGCGCCCTTCGCCTGCGCCCTGCGGCAGTAGGCCAGCAGGTTTTCCGCGTACTGAGATGGAGAGGAGTAACGGGACGGATCCTGCGACTTCTCGTCGTTGTGACCGAACTGCACCAGAAGGAGGTCGCCAGGTCCCAGCGCATCCTCAACCGGCTGCCACAGCCCCTCCGTCAGGAAGCTCATGGTACTGCGGGCACTTCTGGCGTGGTTTCTCACTTCCACCTCAGGACGGAGAAAAAGCCACAGCACCTGCCCCATGCCGCATTGCGGCCATGAATTGGCCAGGTACGTTTGAACAGTAGAATCACCTATCCAGAATAATCGCATAGTTTATCTCCTTCATCAGCGCATCATTGAATTTAAGGAAGCTCTGAATAAATGTCCATGCCGCATGCGGCATCAACGGAAATTAAGCATATGACGCAACGTATAACAGCTTCTTACACTCGATCAGCCACAATGAGAAGTCGAAAAGCCTCCACTGCTGTGCGAATTGCGGAGGGGTCAAGAGCATCCTGCTCAGAGAAACCTGCTGCCTTTCGCTCCTGGTTCCAGAGCACATAGAGCACCGTTCCGCAACGTACACCCAGAGCGGAAGCAACAGTAAAGAGCGCGGCAGATTCCATTTCGCTGCCTAAGACATGAAGCCTCCGCCAGGCCTCCCACTTGCTGAGGAGTTCAGAGGAGACAGGCATCCGCTCAGGCGCATGCTGGCCATAAAATGAATCCTTGCAGTGAACAACGCCGGTATGCAGCGGAAAACCGAGACTGTTACCGGCTTTCACGAGCGCTGAAACGACTGAGAAGTCCGCCACCGCAGGGAACTCGATGGGGGCATACTCCCTGCTTGTACCCTCCATCCGAATGGCTCCTGTGGGAATCACGCAGTCGCCGCTCATTACATTCATGTCAATCCCGCCGCAGGTACCAACGCGTATGAATGTGTCAGCCCCCGTCGCCGTCAGTTCCTCCATAGCGATAGCGGCAGATGGCCCTCCGATGCCGGTGGATGCGACGGATACGCGTTCCCCGGCTAAAGTCCCGGTGAAAGTGGTAAATTCCCTGTTGCGCGCCACCGGTCGGGCGTCGTCAAGGAATCCAGCTATTTTCTCAACACGTCCGGGATCCCCTGTAAGTATGCAGTACCTTCCCACGTCACCATCAGAACATTGAATGTGATATTGACGACCTGCTCCCATCAATTAAGCTCCTCCCAAAACGATTGATAAGTGTTATAATTCAGCATGGCTTTAGTGAATACAGTGAGCTTGTGACGAAGATGTGCCACAGGCACAGACGCTGAAAAACGCGCTCAACAACCTGAGCTCACCGCAGCTGCCCGGCGCAGCATCGGGCCTTAAGTGTACAGCCACCCACGCTGAACAGTATAGTATATTCAATGCAGTAAGTCAAGACCATGGGGGGGAAGAAATGTGCTGTCTGAATCCGTCCCTGCTTCAGATTGGCGAGCCTCTTTTCCCGGCTTTCAAGTCCCCCTTTTTCTTTGCAGGGATACGCGAGGGGATCCAAACTATCCATGGTCGAAAGGAAATCACCTTATGGGTCATCTCAGACATTACCCTTTAAGAAAACCGATGGTTCCGGCAGAAGCGGAAAGACATTAACTGGCGAGAAGCTCTTTGACGTCCACAAGCTCAGTCCCGGGATAAAAAGCCGCAAGAATGTCCTGGAACTCGACGCCTTGCCTGGCATAGACGTTCGCGCCATACTGACTCATACCCACCCCGTGACCAAAGCCGGTGCACGTCATGGTCACAGAAGCGCCGTCAAGGGTAAATTCAATTGCCGCACTCCGCAGTGAAAAGATTGCTCGAAGCTGTGTACCTGAAATCCTGACGCCGCCAAGCTCCACGGAGTGAATTCTGCCTGATTCAGAGTACTCAATTTCGCCTATCCAATCGGACATATCAGCGGAAAAAACCGCGTCCGGGTAATATTCCAGAACAGTATCCATGAATTCCTGAGCCGAGAGAGTGACGGAGGATATGTAGTGCGGAACCTGTTCTGCGCTCTCCGGAGACTCGACGCTGGTGAGGTAAGGCAGGTCCCTTGCCCACACCTCCTGACTTGACTCGGTGCATCCGGGGGAAGAGGAGTGAAAGACTGCAAGCGCCGGAGTGCCATTATATGCGAGCGCCAGTCCGTCTGTCAGGAATACAGCCTCTTGAAGCTTCGCGGAGTATTCGCCGTAATTCTCCCCCCATTTTTCCTGAAGATACGCCTCAGTTTTCCACGCGGCACAGCAGGAGCTGTCGGAGCAGATATCGGCCTCAGGGTGATTTGCAGAGGGTGCAACCAGCATCTTGTACAGCACGTAGCTTCGCAGTGCGACAGCCTGGGCTTTGAGCGCCTCCAATTCAAATGAGGCAGGCATCTCCGCCGCCAGCGCACCGAAGAGGTAGCTTGCCATGGAGAGCTCTGTCACTTCACCGCCATCCAGAAGCCGGATGGAGAGCGTTTCGTCGGAGGCGGATTGATAAAAGGGTGACGGTTCGTCATCCACCGGAGTGTCAGTTGCCTGAGGGTTCAGGGAGACGATGGGGAAAAGCAGTGCGAACAGCACCAGGAGTACTGAGACAAGGATAATTGATTTCATGCCGTTTCCTTTCTACTTGACGTGAGTCGGGTACCTGATGTAGAATATGAGCGAAGAGGACAGCCTCCGGAGGCTGCCAGCAAAAAAATATGAAATGGATCTGAAATTATGCGTAAAATGTGGCTTGCGCCGACGTGCGCAGTTCTTCTGGGAGTGGCAGGTGGATTTCTGAGAGTCAGGCAACTGGAAAATGCCTTCGAGGAAGCGACAGGACTTGCTAAGACAGGCGCTCCGGAGTCGGCAGCGGTGTTGGCGCTGTCCATTGTCGTTGCGGTGACAGCGCTTGGCCTTGCCGTATGGGTCTCACGGCGCTTCAAGGCTCAGGGGAGCTACTGTCAGGCGTTCAGGCTGCCGGGGACAGCTGCACTCATAGCGTTCTGGATCTTCTCTGCCATGACTCTTACTGGCAGTGTGATGTTTGCATTGGGCAAGAGGTCGTTGCCGGTGACAGGCCTTGGGGAATGGATGTTCGTTGCATTTGCTGTTGCAACGGGTGTTTCGATGCTCGTTGACGCGCTTACGGCGATTACGAAGAGAGAGGGACAGCTGATGCTGGCGGCAAGCGTTGTGCCGGCGGTATTTTACTGCTATTGGCTGGTGCTGCTGTACCGAACCAACCTGAGCAATCCTGTGCTCTCGGATTTCTGCTACGGCTGTCTGGGATTCGCCTGTGCAGCAATGAGCTTTTACTATGTTGCGGGCTTTGTCTTCGGCAGACGGAAAAATGGATGCACTGCTTTCTTTCTTCTGACCGCCATATTTTTCCTCTGTATTGAACTGGTGGACGAGAGTTCATCTGCCATGAGACTTATGTTAATCGGAACCATAGGCGTGTTTTTCATTCTTTGCGGAAGCTTTCTCCAGAGACTGTCTCCAAAAGACAAGGCGGAGGAGACCGGAAGCGGACAGAATACTGACGAAAGCGCAGCATAGCAGCGCGGCGCTGGAGTGCCAATTCGGGAGCTGTCATTTTGACCGCTCCCGTTTTTGTCGATTTTTTGTGGAATATGACCAGCATGGTTGGGAACAAGGTGTATATATTTAGTGAAATCTATCCGGAAAATTGATTTTTCATCAATCTAATTCAAGGAAACTATAGACAAAATAGATTGGAGATGGTATAATGTAACTGACCGTAAAAATGATTGCGGTTCCTGGATGAAAATGACCTGACCTTTGGTCGATCATACAAAGGCCGTGTTATGGCTGATGCAAAATCATTTTATGAGATTAAAGGGTGAAGAAAATGAGTCTGTTAACAAAAGCAGAAGCGGAGGGCTTCGCCAGCGGAAACTGGGACAAAAGCTATGAGAAGTTTGGCGCTCACAAGGATCAGAAGGACGGCAAGGATGGGTATCGCTTTGCCGTATGGGCGCCTGGCGCTGTGTCTGTCCGGGTCGTCGGGTCCTTTTCTGACTGGGACCCCGCTAAATCAAAGAAACTCCAGCTTGGCAAAAATGGAATATGGACCGGTTTTGTTCCAGGAGTGAAGCAGGGAGACATCTACAAGTACGCCATTGAGACCGAGAGCGGAGAGCTCCTGTACAAGGCGGATCCCTACGCCTTCTATTCCCAGCAGCCGCCGGAGACGGCATCCTGTATCTATGACATAGATGAGTACAAATGGCGCGACAACGCGTGGATGTTCAGGCGGAAAGATGTGAAGCTCTTCGAGCAGCCGATGAACATCTATGAGGTTCATCTTGGCTCCTGGAGACGCAATGAGGACGGCAGCTACCTTACATATAAGCAGCTCGCCGAGACGCTGGTTCCTTACGCAGTGGACATGGGCTACACACACCTTGAGATCATGCCGGTGATGGAGCACCCGTTTGACGGCTCCTGGGGTTATCAGACTACCGGATATTATGCTCCTACCTCCCGTTACGGTACGCCGACTGATTTTATGGCGTTCGTTGACGTCTGCCACCGTTCGAAGCTTGGCGTTATACTTGACTGGGTGCCTGGGCATTTTTGCAGGGACGCCCATGGATTAGCCAACTTCGTGGGCGATAAGCTCTACGAAAAGGAGGGACACCCGCAGTGGGGCACGCTCAAGTTTGACCTTTCCAAGGGTGAGGTGCGCAGTTTCCTGCTGTCCAACGCCACTTTCTGGGTCGAGCAATATCATGCTGACGGCATTCGCATGGACGGCGTCACCAGCATGCTTTACCTGAACTTTGGCGTCGATGACCCATCACAGAAGAAATTTAATGAGAAGGGTACTGAGGAGGATCTTGTCGCTGTGGACTTTGTCAGGCAGATAAATAAGAATATCTGCACCTGGCATCCTGATGTGCTCATGATAGCTGAGGAGAGTACTGCGTGGCCTTTGGTTACCCGTCCTCCGGAGGATGGCGGCCTGGGCTTCCACTTCAAGTGGGACATGGGCTGGATGCACGACACGCTGAACTATATGAAGACAGATTTCCCATATAGACCTGGGAATCACAATCTGCTGACCTTCTCCATGATGTATGCTTTCAATGAGAATTTCGTGCTGGCTCTGAGCCATGACGAGGTGGTTCACGGAAAATGCTCACTGATTGGGCGTATGCCGGGAGATTACTGGCGGCAGTTCGCTGGGATGCGTGTGCTCGCCCTGTACCAGATGACTCACCCGGGGGCCAAGCACAACTTCATGGGCGCAGAGTTTGCGCAGTTTATTGAGTGGCGCTACGCTGAGGGGCTTGAGTGGTTTCTTACCGACTACGAATCCCACGGGAAGCATCAGCAGTACGTGAAGGAGCTGAACGCACTTTACAAGAAAGAGAGTGCCCTCTGGCAGAAGGGCTTCTCATGGGATGGGTTCACCTGGCTTGACGCAGACGACGCAGCCCAGTCAACACTGATCTTTATCCGTCATGGGAAGCGGCCCATAGATGATCTCATAATCCTGATTAATTTCGCTCCTGAGACGATAGACGAGTTTCGCATCGGCGTCCCCAAGAAGGGATTGTATAAGGAAATATTCAATTCCGATGACTATCGCTTTGGCGGCTCAGGGCGGCTCAATACAGAGCCTTTAAAAAGCGAAAACATCCCATGGCACGGGCAGGAGAACTCTGTGGTCATCCACACTCCACCGATAGGCGGAGTTATTCTGAAGCGCGTCGCCTCAAGCGGCAGGAAAGCGGTTTCAAAGTCGTCCGCGAAGGCAGCTAAGGTGAGCGTTGAGACGGCTGAGCCTCAGCAGACCGAGTCAGCCCGCCAGAGGGGCGCAGGGGAGGAGACTCCTGAGGAGCAGATGTAATAAGGTATTCCCATGGAGGGAGAGTCGAGCCCATGACAGGTGGGAAAAGCAGAAAAACGAAGTGCGCATGGGAGCATCTCCTCTCTGATATAATCAGACCGTAAAGAAAGGAATCAGTTTGGCAATGATATTTGAGGACAAGTATGATTTTATCGAGCAGTACAGACGGGAATTCAAACGTGTTTTAGGACGCAGCTTCGAGGACTGCACTGTAGAGGAGCACTTCACTATTCTGGCAAATCTCATTGCGGCAAAAGCCAGAAGCGCCAAGAGCGACACGGTCAAGCGGAGCCGCAAAACGAAGCAGAAGACAGTTTACTATTTCTCTATGGAGTTTCTGATCGGGCGGCTTCTGGAGAACTATCTCATGAATTTCGGAGTCCTGGACTTTGTCCGTGACGGAGTCAAGGAGCTGGGCGCGGATCTGGACGAGATACTGCAGCAGGAGCCTGATCCCGGACTTGGGAATGGCGGCCTTGGCAGACTGGCGGCGTGCTTTGTAGACTCACTGGC
This sequence comes from uncultured Oscillospiraceae bacterium, assembly GCA_964411785.1. GTDB lineage: Bacteria > Bacillota > Clostridia > Oscillospirales > Oscillospiraceae > RUG626. The sequence goes on along the minus strand of CAYPMJ010000024.1, from coordinate 13,393 downwards.
AAGCCTGGGATACTCAGGACACGGCAACGGCATTCGCTACCGCTATGGTCTTTTCCATCAGAACATAGAGAAGGGCTGCCAGGTGGAGGAGCCTGACAGCTGGCTGGCTAAGGGCTACCCATGGGAGGTCCGTAAGGCTGATAACGCGGTAGTGGTTCATTTCGGGGGCGAAGTGGTCCGGCACGAGAAGGACGGAAAGTACTGGTACACCTGGGAGGGTGGAGATCCCGTCCTGGCAGTGCCGTATGATGTGCCTATAGTCGGTTACGGCGGAGAGACAGTCAATAACCTGCGCCTTTGGAGTGCGGAGCCATACCGTGAGCAGTTCGACATGGACGCATACAACCGCGGCGATTACAGCGCTGCAATAAAATACCGCGCCGACATAGAGGCCATAACGTATGTCCTGTACCCGAACGACAACGCCGACCCCGGCAAGATACTGCGCCTGAAGCAGGAGTATATGTTCGTCTCCGCTGGAATCAACACAATCCTGAAGACATATCAGCAGGAATACGGCCCTCACGAGTGGGAGAAGTTCCCTGAGCGTGTGGCAATCCACACAAACGACACCCATCCATCGCTGTGCGGCCCGGAGCTGATGCGGATTTTTGTGGATGAGATGGGCTTTGATTGGGACACTGCCTGGCGCATTACCACAAACTCCATATCTTATACCAACCATACGATTCTTCCGGAGGCGCTGGAAAAGTGGCCGATCGCCATGTTCCGTTCACTTCTGCCAAGGGTCTACGACTTCATAGAGGAGATCGACAGACGTTACAGGGAGTCCTTCCCGAGGGACAGGGAGAACTGGTATGAGCTTCTGAGGAACACTGTCATTCTGTGGGACGGGCAGGTTCGTACAGCTAATCTCTCAATAATCTGTGTCCATTCTGTAAACGGAGTGGCCGGGCTTCATACGGAGATACTCAAGAACAACGTGCTGAAGGAGTTCTACGCATTAACGCCGGAAAAATTCAATAATAAGACTAACGGGATCACACACAGACGGTTTCTGGCGCAGGCAAATCCATCGTACGCGAAGCTCATTACCTCTGCCATCGGCGACGGATGGATGAGAGATGCCGACCAGCTTCAGAGACTCACGGAATTTGAGAATGACAGCAGCTTTCTGGAGCAGGTAGGCGAGAGCAAGCGGCAGAACAAGATAAGGCTTGCGCGATATATAAAGGATACTTCCGGCGTCATAGTGGATCCGGATTCCATTTTCGATGTACAGGTCAAGCGCTTCCATGCATACAAGCGCCAGCTCCTGAATATTTTCAAGATAATGGATCTTTATAACTGCATCAGAGATAACCCCAACTTCACGGTGACACCGTCCACGTTCATCTTCTCCGGAAAAGCGGCACAGGGGTATGAATTTGCCAAAGATGTGATTCGGCTTGTGAATTCGGTTGCAGATGTGGTGAACAGTGATCCGCGTACGAGAGACAGGATCAAGGTGGCATTCGTGCCAAACTTCTCCGTCTCAAACGCACAGTATATTTATCCAGCCGCAGAGATAAGCGAACAGATATCGACTGCCGGTATGGAGGCATCCGGTACCGGAAACATGAAATTCATGATGAACGGTGCGCTTACCCTCGGAACCATGGATGGCGCCGTGGTGGAGATATATGACCGTGTAGGACCTGAGAATATCGAGATATTCGGGCTCCGGGCTGAGCGTATAGAGCAGTACCGGAGAGAGAACGACTATTCCGTCTGGAACGAATATAATAATGACCGTGGGTTGAAGCGGGTGGTTGATCAGCTGATGGACGGCACTTATGCGGCCCTCTCCGGCGGATTCTCCAGCATCTTTGATAACCTCATGCGTGAGAACGACCATTTCTTTGTGCTGAAAGACTTCAGACCATACCTTGAGGCGTGGCATCGCCTGGAAAACCTTTACGCTGACAAGCGTCACTGGAACCAAATAGCCCTTCATAATACTGCCTGTTCGGGATTCTTCTCAAGCGACAGGACCATCCGTGAGTATGCAGAAGACATCTGGCATATGTGAGAGGCTGTAGCGATTAAACAGAATCACTATATCAGTATAAAGGAGGATAAACGTGTGGTAAACAAGAAAAAATGTATTGCAATGCTTCTCGCCGGCGGGCAGGGGAGCCGGTTAGGGGCATTGACAAAACACGTGGCAAAGCCGGCAGTGTCATTTGGAGGCAAGTATCGAATCATTGATGTGCCGCTCTCCAACTGCGCAAATTCCCACATTGACACAGTGGGTGTATTGACGCAGTATCGCCCGTACGAGCTGAACACCTACATCGGCAACGGTGCAGCGTGGGATCTCGACAGCCGCACAGGCGGCATCGCAATTCTCCCGCCCTATGCCACTCAGACGGGCGGACAGTGGTACGCGGGGACCGCCGACGCGATCTACCAGAATCTTGAGTACATCAACATCTACGACCCTGAGTATGTGTTGATACTCTCCGGCGACCAGCTCTATAAGATGGACTACAGGAAAATGCTCAAATGTCACACGGACAATAACGCGGATCTGACAGTGGCGGTCATGAGGGTTCCTATCGAGGAGGCGTCCCGTTTTGGCATCATGTCCACAGATGAGAGCGGGCGCATAACGAAGTTTGCGGAGAAACCGAAGGTGCCGGAGTCCAACCTGGCGTCAATGGGAATTTACATTTTCAGCAAGAAGGTTCTTGAGGATGCGCTTATAGCCGACAGCAAGGATACTGCATCAGACCACGATTTCGGCGGAAACATAATCCCGAACCTGCTCAAGGAAGGCAAGAGGGTGTTCTCCTATGAGTTTTCCGGCTATTGGCGTGATGTGGGGACTATTGCCAGCTTCCATGAGACAAATATGGAGCTTCTGGATGAGAACCCGGAGTTTGATCTGCTGGAGGAAAAGTTTGCTATTATGAGCAAGTCCACTGCTGCGCCGCCTCACTATGTGGGACCGGAGGGCAGCGCACAGGACAGCTTTGTAGCCAGCGGCAGCGTCGTTCTCGGCACAGTGCTTCACTCCATTGTCAGTTCCAGCTGTTATGTGGATGAGGGCGCGTATATCAAGGACTCTGTCCTGCTTCCCAATGTCAGGGTCGGCGCAGGAGCGAGGGTGGTTCGTGCAATTCTGGGCGAGAGGTCCGTTATTCCCGCCGGCGCTGTGATTGGCAGCGAGAATCCTGAGGATGAGATTGTTGTTACAGGGGACGAATTTATTCTAGAGGCAGGAGGGAACGAGTAATGGATAGAGTCATTGGACTGATAACCGCCAACTACGCATCTGACGATCTGGGAGAGCTGACGGAGGAGCGGACCATCGCCTCTCTTCCGTACGCCGGGCGCTACCGTCTGCTGGATTTCCCGCTGTCGAACATGGTGAACTCGGGCATCTCCACCGTCGGTCTGATTACCCCCTATAAATACCGCTCCATAATCGACCATGTGGGAGCGGGGAAGGAGTGGTCTCTGGATCGCAAGAAGGGCGGACTTTTTATCCTGCCCGGTTCGGTGTTTGGTATTAACACGCCAGGAGCAAAGTTTACACTGAGAGATATAAGCCGCAACCGGGTATTTTTTAACCGTTCTGTGGCGCCCTATGTACTTATCTCAGCCGCAAATACAGTTTACAATATGGACTACGGCGATCTTCTTGAGCAGCACATCACAAGCGGTGCAGATATCACTCTTGTGTGCGCCCCGGCTGCTGAGGACGATCCGCACAGGCTCCGGGTGAATTATGAAAATGGGAGAGTCAGCGGGACAAGCACCGGCGTAAAGAAGGGTGAGGACGCCTTTATGGACTGCTTCATCATCAGCCGGAGTCTGCTGCTCAAAATAATGGAGTGGTATGCAGCGATCAATTACCTTGATCTGTTTGAGGTACTGGCCTCGGATTACGATAAGATGGATGTGCGTACATACCGCTTCAACGGGTATAATTGCTCTATCTCGACAATTCCTCAGTATTATCGCCATAGCATGGAGCTTCTGGACAGAAAGGTCTTCCAGGAACTGTTCGTTGACGGCGCGAATATCATAACGAAAATCCAGGATGCTGCGCCAACCAAGTATATGAAGGGCTCGAAGGTTCACAATGCTCTGCTGCCCAACGGGTGCCTTGTGGCCGGGACTGTGGAGAACAGTATACTCTTCCGCGGGGTGGAGGTCAGAAAGGGCGCAGCGGTGCGCAACAGCATAATCATGCAGGCGTGCGTCATAGAGGAGGGTGCGGTGGTGGAGAATGCCATCATCGACCGGAGCAATGTCATTGGTGCGGGAACTATCATAAAAGGTTCTGCTGAGTCCACGTTCGTAAAGGAAAAGCGCTTCGCGTAAATTAAAAAATACCAGTTCCGTCGGCGTGCGAGCCTGTGCTGTCACGCCGGCGGCGGAACGGAGAGGTAAATATGGCGAGAAGAAAGCTGAAAGTTCTGTTTGCGGCCTTTGAGGCCGTGCCGTTCATGAAGACGGGCGGGCTTGGCGATGTGGGAGGGAGCCTTCCCCAGGCGCTGAAGGAGGCCGGCTGCGAGGTTCGAGTGATGATTCCGAAGTTCGGAACCATTCCCGAACAGTATAAGAGCAAGCTTGAACATGTTTGTGAATTCAATGTGAATCTTGGTTGGAGAAATCTGTACTGCGGCATAGAGAAGCTCGTCTACAAGAACGTGATTTACTATTTCGTGGACAATGAGTATTACTTTGCCAGGGACAAGGCATACGGCTATTTTGATGATGGAGAGCGTATAGCGTTTTTCTCAAAAGCCATTGTGGAAAGTCTGCAATATCTTCCGGATTTCAAGTGCGACATTCTCCACTGCAACGACTGGCACACAGCGCTGTCACCAGTTTTTCTGAGAGAGTTTTATCAGGGACTGGAACTGTATGACAATGTGAAGACTGTCATGACGGTCCATAACCTTAAGTTCCAGGGCCAGATGTCTGATTACGTGCTGGGTGATGTGCTTGGCCTCTCCCACATTCCGCCAGCCGCCGCGCAGCTGAGGTGTGACAGGACCTCTGTGAACTTCATGAAGGGCGGCCTGTGCTACGCCGACGCACTTTCAACGGTGAGTCCCACCTACGCGGAGGAGATTAAAAACCCGTTTTACGGCGAGAATCTGGATGACATATTCCGCCGTCGGGGGAGTATCCTCCGGGGAATAATGAACGGCATAGACACAGACGAATATAACCCCGAAAAGGACCCGGACATCCCGCAGACCTATACCTTTGAGGATCTTGAGGGGAAAGCTGTCTGTAAAGCGCGTCTTCAGGAGGAGCTGCACCTGGAGGTAAACCCCGATCTGCCTCTCATCGTCATGATCGGACGTCTTACAGAGCAGAAGGGGATGGAGCTTCTCAAGCGTGTCATGGGAGAGCTCATGAATCAGCCGCTCCAGCTTGCTGTGCTTGGCACAGGAGATAAGCCGTACGAGGATATGCTTCGCTACTACGAGTGGGAATACAGGAACAAGATGAACGCCAGCATTTGCTTTGACGGTCAGCTGTCCCACAGGATGTATGCTGGGGCTGATATGCTGCTTATGCCGTCGCTGTTCGAGCCGTGCGGACTTTCTCAGATGATAGCCATGCATTATGGTACTCTTCCGGTGGTTCGTGAGACCGGAGGCCTTAAGGACAGCGTCGTACCCTACAATCAGTATACCGGTGAGGGTACCGGATTTTCCTTTGCAAACTACAACGCCCACGAGATGCTGTATACAATTCAGCGTGCGGTGAATCTTTTCCGTTGCGACAAGCAGTCGTGGAATGGCCTCATGAAAAACGCCATGTCGGAGGACTTCTCATGGAATCGTGCCGCCAAGCAGTACATGGAGATGTACTACAGCCTCCATCCGGAGGCAGCTGAGTGTGGCAGTGAGGAAGGCGAGGAAGAAGCAGGAAGCAATTGACATTTATGAGAGCATATCATAACACAAGAGAAGAGAAGTACAGGGAACCGTTTGGCGCCGTCCGCACAGGCGGCGCCGTTTCCCTCTCACTGGATGTGTGGGAGGAAAGCGAGACGCAGTGCCTATGTAGGCTGTGGGTGGATGAGGAAGGGGAGAGCCTGATTGAGATGGAGAAACAGGTACTCCCGGATAGAGTCAGGTTTACCTGCACTATAAAACGTGATACACCTTGTATTGTATGGTACAGCTTCATCATCCGTTATGGGAATGCAAGCTCGCTTCGATACGGTGCGAAGATGGGATGTACCGGGGGAGAGGGAGTCCTCTACGTATGGGAGCCTCCGTCCTTCCAGCTGACGGTTTTCGAGGAACGGCGGGTGCCGGAGTGGTTCAGGCGGGGTATTGTTTATCAGATATTTCCAGACAGATTCTGTCGAGGAGATGACTGGAGGGAGCTTGCAGATCGCTCGCTTGGCATAAGGCGGTACGGTCCGCAGCGGGCTTTGGTGGAGGATTGGAGCGAGACGCCTTTTTACCGGAGGGCGGCAGACAGAAGTATTATCAGGTGGGACTTTTATGCCGGAACCCTCAGTGGAGTAGAAAAGAAGCTGGACTATCTGCAAGAGCTTGGGATCACGGCAATTTACCTGAATCCGATTTTCGCATCAGCCAGTAATCACAGGTATGACACCGCTGACTATACCAGTATCTGCGAGATGCTGGGTGGAACAGAGGCGCTTGAGAGTCTTGCCCACGAGGCTGAAAGGCATGGAATATCCCTTATACTGGACGGTGTGTTTAATCACACTGGTGCGGACAGCGTCTACTTTAATAAGTTAGGCAATTTTGATAGCGTTGGAGCATTTCAAAGTGAAGACTCGCCATATCGTGACTGGTATGTTTTCGACTCAAGTCCAATAGGCTACAGGAGCTGGTGGGGAGTGGACACCATGCCTGAGGTCAATGAGCAGAGTGAGACATACCGAAGCTTCATTTTCGGAGACGAGAACAGTGTTGTCAGGCGCTGGCTGCGTCTTGGGGCGAAGGGCTGGAGGCTGGATGTGGCAGACGAGATGCCGGATGACTTTCTGGAGGGCATAAAAAGCGCTGCTCTGGCCCAGCGGCCGGATGACGCAGTGGTGATAGGTGAGGTGTGGGAGGATGCCTCCAATAAGATAAGCTATGGTAAGCTTCGGCGTTATCTTCTGGGATCGGAGCTTGACTCTGTAATGAACTACCCTCTGAGGGACGCGCTGCTGGGTTTCCTTGTCGGGAGTATTCCGGCGGAGCAGCTGGCGAACGTGATCACCACTCTTCAGGAAAACTATCCAAACGAGGCGTTTCATTCGGCTCTTAACCTGATGGGCAGTCATGACCGTACGAGAGTCATGACCATTCTGGGCGGTGCACCCGATGGGGAGCAGCTGACAGAGGAACAGCAGCGTGATTACAGGCTGGACGAGTCGCAGCGCGGTCTTGCAAAGGGACGCAGCTGGCTGATGACGCTGGTTCAGATGCTGATGCCTGGCGTCCCATGTATATACTATGGCGACGAGGCGGGAATGGAGGGATATACCGATCCATTCAACCGTGGGACATACCCCTGGGGGCACGAGGATAAGGACATGATGGGCATTTACAGGAATGCCATCTCTCTTCGGAAAATGCTCCCCTGTGAGGACGAGAGGAAATTTGCTGCTTTCTCATTGGGTGAAGATGTGTTCGGCTTCACGCGGGACTACGCAGATGAGAGCTTCACGGTGCTGATAAACCGGAGCATATCCAGTTCACGTGACGTGAAGATTCCCACAAGCTATAGCCAGGCGGAGGACATTGCGTGTGGTGCTGAGGTGGCTGTGGAGGACGGCTTTGCAGGTCTTCGCCTGTATCCGATGGGCTCAGCTGTGATCCGGTGTACCGATGGAAAGACATTGTGCGTACCCATGGAGAGGGGAGCTGGCATACTCTGTGCGATAACCTCGGTCCCCAATGAAAGAGGGCCAGGCAATATAGGCGAACCAGCTAAGCGGTTTGTGGATTTCCTGGAGAGTGCCGGGCAGAGATACTGGCAGATATTGCCGGTCAACCCAACGGATGAGTACGGTTCTCCATACGCGGGCGCGTCGGCTTTTGCAGCGAACATCAGGCTTCTGCCTGAGGACGAAGAGCAGCTCCGGGAGCTTTATGAAGGCTTTGTTCCAACCGAGGAATATGAGGCGTTCTGTGAGCGCCATAAGACCTGGCTTGCGCCTTACGCAGCTTTCCAGTCACTCAGGAAGAGATTCGGAGGCCTCATCTGGACAGAGTGGCCGGAGGAATTTAAGCATTACACCGAAGGTATGGATGACGAGCAGTCCATAAAGGGTGAGGCGGACTTTGTAAAGTTCTGTCAGTACAGATTTAATGTGCTCTGGAGCGAACTGAGGGAGTACGCTAAGGAGCATGGAGTTCATATCATAGGCGATATGCCGATGTATGTTTCACACGACTCGGCGGATGTGTGGTCAGCGCCGGAACTGTTTTCTCTGGACGATGACGGCAGGAAAACAATGTGTGCGGGCGTGCCGCCAGATTACTTCAGCGAGGATGGGCAGCTCTGGGGCAACCCACTTTATAACTGGGCCGCTATGCGTAATACAGGCTATAAATGGTGGATGGAACGCTTCCAGCGCATGTTTGAGCTTTATGATTATGTAAGGCTTGATCACTTCCGTGGGTTTGAGTCGTATTGGGCTGTTCCGGAGGGGAAGAAGGCAAGTTCGGGGAAATGGCTGCCTGGACCGGGGCTCGATCTGTTCCAGGCTGCTTACGATAGGTTCGGACCGCTTCCGGTACTTGCAGAGGATCTGGGCAGCATAACGCCGCCGGTCAGGGCGCTGGTGGCCCTGTGCGGCTGTCAGGGGACGGATGTGCTGCAATTTGCCGAGGGTGACCCGCTGCAGGGTTATGTGCCGCACAAGGGTAAGATAGCTTACTCCGGCACTCACGATAACCAGACACTTGTTGGATGGTGTAAAACACGTTACCCGGAGCTTGACCCGAAGGAGACATCGGAAAAGCTTCTGGAGGAGGTGTTCCGCAGCCGTGCGGATGTGGCGATTGTGACGTTGCAGGACGCGCTGTGCCTCGGTGACGAGGCCAGGATGAATACACCGGGCGTGGCCGGGGGGAACTGGCTGTGGCAGGCCAATGGAGATGGAATGGATGACGCGGCTGGGCGCCTGCGGGTGCTTACAGAGAAAACGAAAAGGAGGAAAGGATAAAAAATGGATAGTTGGAACGCCTTTGCAAGTACGGTTTTCTATTCCCCGGAGACAAAGATGATGGTCGACTGGAGCGGCATGGATCTGAACCAGGAATTCATGGCTCAGATGGCGCCAAAGGCTCAGGCGGCTCTTGACGGCATGGAGAAGCTGGAGGGCGGCGCCGTGGCCAACCCGGATGAAGGCAGAATGGTTGGTCATTACTGGCTCAGGGCGCCGGAGCTGGCTCCAACGGCGGAGCTCCGCGCAGAAATAACGGATTGTCTTACAAAGGTCAAGGCTTTTGCCGGCGCTGTCCACAGCGGGAGTGTGCGGACAGAGAACGGAGGCACTTTCAAAAATGTGATGGTTGGCGGCATAGGCGGAAGCAGTCTGGGTCCGGTTTTTGTTTCGAAGGCTCTTGGGACGCCGGGGGATAAAATGAAGCTCTATTTCCTGGACAACACAGACCCTGCCGGCATGGATGCAGTGTTCAATGAGGTCAGGTCAGAGCTAGATGAGACGCTAACCATTATTATATCCAAAAGCGGCGGTACAATTGAAACGCGCAACTGTATGGTAGAGGCAAAGAACTTCTATGAGGCAAACGGGCTGACATTTGCAAAACATGCCGTGTGCGTGACAGGTGCTGGAAGCAAGCTTGACAAGGTGGCGGAGTCAGAGGGGTGGATTGACAGGTTCCCGATGTGGGACTGGGTTGGAGGACGTACATCGGTGATGAGCGCTGTGGGTCTTCTTCCGCTGGCACTCCAGGGGCTGGATATAGACGGATTCCTGGCTGGCGCCGCGGACCAGGATAAGCTGGGCAGAAACAGGGATCTCACGAAGAACCCTGCGGCTATCATGGCCTTATCCTGGTTCAGGTGCAGCGGAGGAGAGGGAGGAACCACGCAGGTGGTCCTGCCATATAAGGATTCGTTGGATCTTCTGGCAAAGTACCTCCAGCAGCTCACCATGGAGTCCCTGGGCAAGGAGCTGGACCTCGATGGCAAAAAGGTCAACCAGGGCCTTGCGGTTATGGGCAATAAGGGTACCAGTGATCAGCACTCCTATGTCCAGCAGCTTGTAGGAGGTCCATCTAACGTCTTCGTCACGTTTGTGCAGGTACTGCGTGACAGGGCGGGAGATTCTGTAGAGGTTGGAGAGGGTAGTACGAGCGGTGACTATCTGAACGCCTTTATGCTGGGTACAAAAAAGGCGCTGGAGTCCCATGGCAAGCACACCATAACGATCACTGTGCCTACAGTTGACGCGTATAATGTGGGACAGCTCATTGCCCTTAATGAGCGCGCGGTTGGCATTTATGCTGAGCTTATTCACATAAATGCCTATCACCAGCCGGCAGTGGAGTTCGGCAAAAAGGCTGCGGGTGGACTCATCCAGGTGAAGAACGCTGCCTGTGAGGCACTTCTGAATGCGGGACGACCCATGACTGCCCCGGAGCTTGCAAAGACCATTGGCGCGGACCCCGTGGATGTGTTCCGGCTGATGCTTCACCTTGCAGAAAATGACCCGAGACTGACGGTGGAATACGCGTCACCAGTGACAGACAGTACTTTCGCGGCAAAATAAAAAATGGGGGGGACGCCCCAGAGGGGAGTGCCCTGCCTTACAGTGGCATTGTCGGGATTCATAGGATAAATTAAGATAGCGCCTATCCTGGCTTTTGCGGGAATGAAATGACCGGCCGGGATGGGCGCTTTGCTGCGCGTGGGGTTTAGAGGTCTGTTGCCCTTCCGCAGAAACCATCTCATTGGAAGCATGAAAATCAGTATTCTGTTTCTGCGCAGCTGCCTGGTGAACTGGCTTTTTCAATTAATATGTTGCTGTGAAAGCTCCGCATTTACGGCAGAAATCTGGGCCTGTGCCCGTGCCTCTCCCCTTTCGGGGCAACCGGAACGGATGCACACAAATGTCCATGCGTTTTATGCTTGATTTCTGGTGACGCCACGTGCTGCATGGATATTTATACTGAAAATACTGAGAACGAAAGGGGGAGTTCCTCGTGGGAGAATTACGTAACCTGCCGGAGTGTCCGGCAGCGCTTGCCTCGCTCATACAATATAGCGCAGGATCAGTTGTCAGTATGGCACTGTCCGGCCGTCCGGATATTTCCGTCACGCTGTTCGCTTTTGATGAGGGGGACAGCATCAGCACGGAATACTACCTCGGAGACACGCTGTATCTTGTGCTGGAGGGTGAGATGCCACTTAAAATTGACGGGCGGACGTCCATCCTCACCGCAGGGGAGTGTATGAGGGTCCCCGCAAGGGCGGAACACGCCATTGGCGGGGAGGGTCGATTCAAGCTTCTGCAAATCACATTCAATTAAAAGCTGTAAAGGAGAAATCAGAATGGCAAACGGACTGATGAAAAACATCGACAAGGCTGTCCCAATTGATCTTTGCGACCTGATTCCATATGAATCGGGCAAGGTCGTCAGTCGAACGCTGGCTCAGACGCCGGGCGCGGGAATTACCCTTATGGCCTTTGACGCGGGAGAGGGGATCTCCACACACGCCGCGGGCGGGGACGCGATGGTCACGGTTTTGGAGGGTGAGGCCGTAATCACGATCGATGGTCAGCCAAATGTGGTGTCGGAAGGGCGCTCCATCGTCATGCCCGTGGGCATCCCTCACGCGGTCAAGGCGGAAAAGCGCTTCAAGATGATGCTGACGCTTGTCAGATAAGGTCTTAAATACGCGCCAGCCGCCGCAGACATGAGCGGTCTGCGGCGGCTTTTAAGGTTTACTTTTTTCAGGGCAGCATAGTTGAAGTCATCTTCCGGCTTTTTGTGTCGTGTAATATGGATTCCCATGCCGCAAGCCGGAATATCCCGTCAGGCTGCCCTGAAAGTTATCATTTTCTAACATGCGTCTTCCACTATATCAGACCATAGACCTGTCAGATTCTCCCAACAGAATTTAAATGAATGTGTATTACTCGGTAATATCCTTTTTTTCCCGTCTCTTATCTATTCCGCAGCGAATAATGAAGAAGAGCGCGATGAGCAGCAATATCAACAAACACAGTCCTGCAAAAGATAGGAAGAATACCAGCAGAATATCCGGAGCACATATCATAAATGTGGCAATTCCTAAGAGCATCAGAGCGATGAGTGTCGTCAGTGGTATTAAAGCCGCAATTATCTTATTCACTTCAAACCTGCCCTTCATCTTAAAATGATTACATTTAATTTTTCAATCGCGCTCTCGTCCCAGAACATGCAGATAGAAGCGCACATAAAGAGCAAAAGACACGACTACAAGGCAACAGCTGACAACGATCAGACTGTCAGCAATTCCAAGTGGAATGTTCGGGAAAAGAATCAATACGAACATAACAATATACAGGAAAACGGTTGTCACTTTTCCGTGCCATTTAGCGCCGTTGACAGAGTCCTTCCGTTTAAGAGTAATGAAGCCAAGCAGTGCCATGCAGAGTTCTTTTGCGACAAAAAGCACGGCCAGGACGATCATCCATCTGTACCGGCTTGCCAGACAGATAATTATAGTGCCCTGCGTCAGTTTATCCGCTATAGGGTCCAGAATTTTGCCGAGGTCAGATACCATATTAAACTTTCGAGCAATGATTCCATCGGCAACATCTGTGAGTCCGGAGATGATTATCACCGCTGCGGCCATCCAATAGCGCTCGACACCGATGTAAAGCCATACTATCAGCGGAATCATAAGAAACCTTATAACGCTCAATAAATTCGGTATTGTCAGAACCTGATCCTTTCTGAATATTCTGTGCATCACATATCCACCCTTTCATATACCTTTTCATTTGACACCATGTCAGCAGATACTTCTTTGTAGGAGACATGTGTTTAAATTTTAAGCGGCAGGTCCCTTTCTCAATACTCCTGTATCTGTGGACGAATCTACTGATTGTATTGATTACAGGCTTCCGTGTGGTTTTTCAGCCTGGATGTTGCGCCTCTTATCTTATCCAGGTCGCTTTCGGTCATTTTATCCGGCTTTTCCGTGGTAATAAGCTTCTGGAGATCGGAGAGCTCAGCTTTCAACTGCTTTTTTTCGCCTTTCGGCATCGTCTTCTTTGCCTTTTCAAGCACGCCGCGAGCCTCGGAGATGGCGCGGTTTGCCTCGGAGTTTACCTCGAAGAGCTCACGGCGAAGTCCGTCCTGAGCCGCATATTGCTGCGCGTCCCGGATAGCCTGTTCGATTTCCGCATCGGACATCCGCTCATTGT
>CAYPMJ010000023.1:0-20762 GCA_964411785.1 uncultured Oscillospiraceae bacterium | reverse complement strand
ACAGGTAGCTTTGATGGCCGATGTATGTCATTTCCCGCATCAGGCTGCTTTCGTCTATCTCCCGCAGTTCTTCTCCGCCCACGGTCACGGAGCCTGAATATCCCTTGTTCCTTCCCATCAGGATGGAGGCAACTGTGGATTTTCCGCAGCCGGACTCACCCACAATGGCTGTGAAGCTGCCAACAGGAATGCGCAGGTCTATCCCGTGAAGGATCTCCCGCTCAGGCTCGTAGGAATAGCTGAGCTTTTCGCACACAATTTCCCCATGGGGACATGCATGGCCTTTTCTCTCCGGCGCCGGCAGATCCAGCAACCGGAAGATCTTGTCGCTGGCCGCCATACCGTTCATGGCGACGTGGAAAAAGGAGCCAAGCTGCCGCATGGGCAGGAAGAAATCCGCCGCCAGGAGGATAATCATCAGGCAGCCTGTCAGACTAACATGGCCCGCCCGGTACTGGGTCGCCGCCAGGATAATCCCCAGCGCCGCTCCGCCGTAGGCGATAAAGTCCATGATGGTAATGGAGTTAAGCTGCATGGTCAGCACCTTCATGGTGATTCTGCGGAATTTCTCCGCTTCCGCGTTCATTTCCCTGTGTTTGAATTCGTCCGCCTGATAGATCTTCAGGGTGGTGAGGCCCTGAAGGTTTTCAAGGAAGGTGTCGCCCAGAGCTGTGTACTGTCCCCAGTACTTGCCCAGCAGCTTTTTCGCCCATGTCTGCACCGCCGCAATGGCAACGGGGATCAGCGGCACACAGATCAGAAGCACCACGGCGGAGGGGAAATTCACAAAGCTCAGATAGACAAACAGTGTCAATGGCGCCAGCATGGCGTAAAAAAACTGGGGAAGGTACGCTCCGAAGTATGTTTCCAGCTGATCCACCCCCTCCACGGCCACCTGAATCACCTCCGAGGTTTTTACATTCTCCTGGTAAGCTGTGCCTAACTCCAGGAGCTTAAAAAAGATCCTCTCCCGCAGCGTCTTTTTCACCGCCTTGGAGGAGAGATACCCCATTCGTGAGGCCCCCAGGGCGCAGACAAAACGGACCACGAGACATAAAGCCGCCGCGGTTCCGGTAATCGTCAGCTGCCTTGAATCCACATTTCCGGAAAACATTGCCGCCAGCAGAGAAGCGATGCCCGTCATAAGAACCATGTTGGCCGCCAGAGAGCACCATTGCAGCGCCACGTTCCCGGCGATGTATTTTTTACTCTCGCTGACCGTGCCTATCAGACGTCTGTTTATCATCATTTCTATAAGACCCCTTTACTCCGGCGCCACACTAAGCGCCGGCATCAGTGTAAATCCAAGGCCTGAGTGAGGCTGTGCCTCAATGGTTAGCTTTTGCTAACCATTGCTCCTTAAGAAAGCCGCTCCCTGCGAACGGTTTTTTGATTTCAATTTTCGGGAAGAAGCGCGAACCCCACACAGCAGATTCCATAGCCCTGGGTAAAGGAAAGCAGTATTATCTTCATACTCCCTCTAAAGATGCTGCCACCGCCCCTGCTGCCAGTCTCTTTTGCACCTAGGACAAGCCGCGTCCCACCTCTGCCGCTTCTCCACTTGGCCTAAACATTGTATGTACTTTTGTTATTTTATATGGAAATGGAGTAATTGTCAATAGGCGGGTCGGAATTTATGCTGCTGAATATGTTACATTTCTGTGAACGCATGTAGACACATGTTCGTTCCCGATCACGGCAAGCGGGATGCTTCAGTTTCCGCATGCCGCGTACGCGCTATGAGTTGGGTCGTTTCTGACAAGCCCGGGATTGCTTTTCTATACCGCTATTTTTCTCACATATCGCTCCTGCCGGATTTTTTCGCCGTCAATTTGAAATTTTTTCTTCCTGGCTATTGACATTTTTATTCTAATCTGTTAGTATAGTTCTAACGAGTTAGAATGAGAGTGGCAAGAAATGAATACTCCGAAAATATTTGAAAGCGAGTACCGGTTTTGTCTGACTCTCTGGGAGCACGAGCCCATCAAGAGCAGAGCACTGGCTCGGCTCTGTGATGAGCAGTTGGGCTGGAAGGTTACTACTACCTGCACTGTAATAAGGCGTCTGTCAGAACGCGGAGTCGTAAAAAACGAGTATTCCCTGCAGATTGACATATTACGCATTGTATATTACGCTGGCATCAATTCTCGTTTTTTTCTGAATATGACGTTTCGAATGGGGGGACGAAAATGAAAGTAAATTGAGTACGCACATGGTCAGTTTGTTGGCCATTGAACCATGTGCAAAATCAGGTGAAGGCCAACTAAAAATCAGTTTAGTTTGTCGCTGATTCTCATAATTGGATCATAGGAACCTGGGTGAGATGATGATATGCTTTTACGAAAAGGTGAGGCAAAAGCGCGGAATCCGGCAGACGGCGAGTGTTGCGTTGCTGATTGCTCTTCTTTGCGCATTTCTCACACTATTTGACTTTTTTATATGCCAGAAAGAGCATGATATGGACAGTGTCTATGAGTCGATCCCCGTGACTGTAGTTGTTTCTAATCTTACAGGCACTAAAACAGATGATTTAGAGATCACTGACTATATCATCAACTACTTCCTGTCCGATCAGTACACCTATGGTGGTGAGCCTCAGGAGAGAGCTTTTTCCTCTTATGTAAAGGATGTCCGTCTTAAGGTGTCGGTCTATTATAGTCTCGGAACAGGGTTTTCAAATTCTCAGAAGCTGTCTGGCATTACCTCTGTTGATGCCGCTTCAGAACTGGCTCCTTATTCAGGGAACCCTATCACATACTTATCAGGTTATGATGAATCCGTTTTGTCTTCAGACAAGGCAGTGTGTCTTGTTTCAGCCACATTGGCGGAAAAGCTTATGCAGTACACAGATAACAGCGGCTATATTAAGTTGATCGTCCAGATGTCCCCAGATATGACCGCAGGAGTGTCCACGCAGGTGCTGCTGGAAATTGCGGGTACTTTTCCATCGGAAACTGAGACAATCTACTGTCCATTCAGCTTTGTTGCCGCGCTGCAGGAGGAACTTGACGGGATGGTTACAGGGGACAGCCTGAGTGCTACAGTGCGGGACAATCACGAATTGGATGAGTTCCGGCAAATCCTGATAAGGCATTTTGCCGAGGTGGATCCCTCGGGGCATCTGGAAGAAATCGACAGCTCACCGGCACTTCGCTATCACCAGTTTGCCATAACCATACACGATGAAACACTCCGTGAGGCTCTGAACGCTTTGAATCGAAACCTTCAAACACTGTATCGAATCAAGCCGATTTTTGTCTGCATAGCGATTTTGATCGGTGCAACCGCCGGTTATTTCTCTGTACATATTCGAAAGATGGAGTTTGCCATTGCAAGATCCCTTGGAGCTAAGCGCTGTGAAATGGTCATTATTACCTTTGTTGAAGTATGCATGATGCTTCTTCCTGTATTATTCATCGAATCCATAATGTTTCATTTCGTCATGGGAATTACTGTCAGTTATATCCTGGCTGCAGCTCTCTTCCTTGCCGTAAACGCCGGAGCAATTGCAGCTTGTCTGACAGCAACCGGAAAAAACGGAATCCGACTGCTACGGGAGGTTGAATAGCGTGGCTGTATTATCTGTGCGAAGTCTATCCTATTCATACAAAACAAAATATCAAACTGTTCAGGCCGTGAAGGAAGTCTCCTGTGATTTGAACGCTGGGACTTTTTATGCGCTTGTTGGCAAAAGCGGGAGTGGTAAAACGACGCTGCTCTCGCTGCTAGCGGGATTGGATACCCCACAAAGTGGAATTATACTTGTCAACGGTCAGGATTTGCAGAAAATGGACGTGGATATTTACCGCCGCGAACAGGCATCTGTGATTTACCAAAGCTTCAATCTGTTCCCTTTTATGACAGTTTACGAAAATGTCATGTTTCCGATGAAGCTGAATAAACGTTCCAACAGCGACGCAGAAAAGGATGCTCAGGTTGCTCTTGAGAAGGTCGGACTGGACGAAAGCTACTGGAAAAGGCTCCCGGCCATGCTGTCAGGCGGTGAACAGCAGCGGGTCGCAATCGCCAGAACATTGGCCGTTCATTCACAGATCATACTTGCCGATGAACCTACGGGAAATCTGGATACAGAAAACAGTAATCAGGTCATCTGGCTGCTTTCTCGACTGGCGCATGATGGAAACTGCTGTGTGGTAGTTGTAACTCATGACCCGGAGGTGGCCAAAGCAGCGGATGTTGTATTCCATATGGACAGCGGCAGAATCCGGGAGGACGCTGTATGACTCCGTTGAAGCAACTGTTCAGGCAGCCGGTTCGTCTGACTTCTATCTTCCTGCTCATTGAAACGGTATCAGCTTTTTTCTGTTTGGGCGTAGAAGTATTTGCATCTTCAAATGCAGCGATTGCCCAAATTGAAAATAGCTATGTGACCATCGGCATCCCGACAACTGAGACAACTGACGTGACGACGGATTACAATGGGACTACGCTTCATCACGAGGAGAGCATCATAAGCAGCGACATGTGGACATATATGGATTGTCTTGCCTCCGATGGTACAATCATAAAAGGCGCGTATCAGCAGAAGTACATCAGCGCCTACTGTCCCTCCATTCAGACGGTCACCAGCGGTAAGGAAGATGGCACGTACGCGTCAGATCTCGATGATCCATACAACAGAGCGATTATGATTGTTAAGGTCACATCTGTGAATGAGGCGCAACAGCTGGGGAGCTCATACTTTTTGTCTGTTACAGCTTCGATTGAAGATGTTGTAAGCCTGCACCCGGATTATACCGTCCGAAACACTTTGCGGCTGAGTATTCAGTGCAATTCTCAGGAGGAGCTGCGTGCTCTCAGCGTCGAACCCGGACGGCGCTATCTTATTTTAGGCTCAGACTATATAGACTGCGATCTGGAGCTGCGTACATTTCTGGCATGGGCACAGCGATGCTCTGTGGATGAGATTGATTTGTCCGGAATTTCCTATGATCTGACCGCAGACGAAATGGCGACAGCTTCTCCGGATTTTCAGCCGGTAGCAAAATACGTCTCTGACGAGAGAACGACTCTCTTAAAGCAAGAGAAGGTCGACCTGATAGATTCATGCTACATGAACGTTGTGCATTGGCACGGCCTATATTCTGAAATGCAGCCGGCTTATGCAATTGACGGCTCTGAGACAGGTTCTCTGATGAACGATCAATACCTCGACGCATACATGACCCCATTAGATGGTGACTTGGACTTGTTTCTGAACACGGATACAGGAAGCGAATGGCAGAGTGCGGTTCAGGAACTGGATACACAATACCATACTGTCAGTGTAATTGGGACCGACCTTTTGGAAAGCATGTATTGCTTTCATCAGATGGATTCATTCATTACAAAAGGAAGAAGCTTTGACGATGACGAATACATAAACGGCGCTGATGTCTGCCTGATTTCTGAAGCAAACGCAATAGCAAGCGGACTTGACGTCGGGGATAGTATTGATTTTTCTTTCTATTGGGGGCCAGACCCTCTTGAAGATCTGACTGACCCGTATTGGAAATTGCAGCCTCAGCGGTTTTCCCAAAAGATCGGGTTTTCAGGTGATAAAAAAACATATCAGATTGTAGGTATTTACCGACAGTCAGACCTGTGGGATACCGCGAATTATCAATTCCTGCCAAATACGGTTTTTGTTCCGAATGCCTCTTTGCCAGAAAACTGCTATAGTAGTCGAAAAGGTGTTTTCTTTACATATGTCCTGCAAAATGGGAAGATACCTGAGCTTCAGGACATGCTGACATCACAGGGTTATCCAACAGATATTCTTTTCTGCTTTGATAATGGATACTCTGAAATTGCTGAGACTCTGCATGGATTCCACTTGAGTGCAACACAGCTTCTTTTTGCCGCCTGCCTGACTGATATTGCCGCCCTTTTCGTATTTCTCGCCCTGTTTGTAAGTCGTCAGAGGAGGACGGTTGGCCTGATGCTCTCCCTCGGATCAGGCCGGAAAGTCGCCATAGGGTTCAGCTGGAAAGTGACAGCAATTCCTGTAATTGCTGCGGCGATATCCGGAGGCATTGTTGGGGCTCTCACCATGGGTACCGTGTCCTCAAGTCTGCTCTCGTCTGTTTCTGATGTGATGGATACAGCCCTGAGCAGTGCCGCAGCCGCTGGGCATATCGGAACAATGGAAAATGTAGTTGAATTACCCATCGTAGTTATCGCAGCCTGCCTTCTTCAGATGATTGTCTATCTCATTGCTGGCTACTTATATTTAAATCGATTTAAGAGGCAATCTGTTGTTGATTTAATACAAAAGCGCTGACGCACAGCTTGCTGCTCTAGTGATGTACACCGTCTGTCACGCACCATGCAGAAAATCACACGCAGGGGATTGATGCTGGAAATTCGGCAAACCCATCGCAGTATCGGATATGGGTGGTCCCCTCAAGATTTCTCCCGAAGAAAAAGCGGAAAAGGTGTTGACAAATCGAAAGTTTCTGTTATAATTAGGCTTGCTTTGCGAGAGTGCTGGAATAGGTAGACAGGCACGTTTGAGGGGCGTGTGCCGAAAGGCGTGTGAGTTCAAGTCTCATCTCTCGCACCAGATGGTGCGAAGCCGGACTCTTTTTTCGGGTACGTATTCGCAGTGATTGCAGGAATGCCGGAACGGTGAAACCGCTCCGGCATTTTCCTTGTGCGCAGATGCGAGGCTTAAAATCGGCCTTGCGCTGAAATTCAAAGGGGTGTGAATGGATGGATAACGATGATGAGTATTCCCTCCCTGAGCTTGGCGAGGACGGGCTTGAGAGATTTGTGCTCTTTCTCCTGGTCAGCGATGCGCTCGACCAGAACGCTCAGTGGCTGGAATTTGAGCGGCAGCTTATATACGAGAACCGTTTCTCCAGCGACCATCCGATTGTGATGGAAATTCGACGTCAACAGAAGCACGCCTCCATCACAATCCCGGCTGGGAGCGTTTTCTTCCGTGCCAGAACCTTTGACCGGAGCAGCTACGCCGACTTCCTGCGGTACTGCTTTCAGAATGGGGGCATGGACCAGAAGCGGTTTGAGGAGCTCGTCGCCTCCTGCCGGAGGCCTGAACTGCTCTTCTCCACCTTGCTCCGCTCCTACAGCGGCACTGAAACACCGGTTTCAGCGACGCTGCTTAAGATGCAGCAGAGCTGGAAAAAGAACGTCCGTTTCAAGGGCTACAATGCCAGTGAGTCCGCTCCGCCGCCGCCTGATAAGGTCGGACCTGCCAGGGCGAATCCGGATCATATTCGCTATCTGTATCTGTCGGAGGACGATGTGACTCCGGTCTACGAGATTCATCCCATCATCGGGCAGACCGTGAGCATTGCACAATTCAGGTTAAATCGTGAACTCACCGTCTATGACCTGACTCAGGACATCGATGAGAATAAGACGGAGCACGCCCCTCCCAGCCTCTTTAACTCCATTGGCAGAATGTTCTCCAAACCTCACAACGGCAATCCCACCAAGTACATAGCCACCCAGTTTGTCGCGGAGGAGATAAAGCGTCTCGGCTTCGACGGTCTGCGCTACGCCAGCTCTGTCCACCAGGGCGGCATCAACCTTGTGCTCTTCGACCCCGATTCCTGCGAGGCCGTTTCATCAGATCTTGTGGAGGTCAGAGGCATCAACGTGGACATGGAGCGCCCCCTCATATACCGTCTGGGTGAGGGAAACGACCTACCACAGCAAAGCTGACCGCGTCCCCCGATGCCCGGGCATGTCCCTATTGCCTTGTCAGCGTCTGGACGCTCCCGCCCCAAAGTGAAGTCTCAAGCTGAGAATGGGACGTCGCCACAATCGGGATGCCCTGTTCCCTGACCCTCGGTATGATTCGACGGATAAGCTCCTCATGCAGACCCTTCAGTGGCTCGTCCAACAGCAGTACACCGCCGCCGTAAGCCAGAGCTCTCGCCAGCGCAACACGCCGCTGCTGCCCTCCGGACAGGTGGCGCGGCAGACTCTCAGACTCATCTCCCAGCTCAACAAGCTCCAGCCACTCCTGCGCGTTACATGGCTTATCCATCACTGCCGCAACATTTTCCCTGGCAGTGAGCCACGGGAGCAGCCGGTTCTCCTGAAACATCAGGGCCGGTTTTTCAGGCACGCCGAGTATCTGTCCTGCATCCGGCGTCAGAAGTCCCGCTGCGAGTCTGAGCAGCGTCGTCTTACCCTCGCCGGACGGCCCCTCAATTACCGTGACTGCTCCCTCTATATTCATTGTGAGATGTTTAAATACGCATTTGTCTCCAAAGGAGAAGGCCACATCACAGAATTCTATTTTCATTTATCCTGTCTCCCGCGGATAACCAGCCTGAACGCCGCCTCAACAAGAAAGCTCAGCACAATAACTACTGCCGTCCAGGCGAAAAGCTCCGGAGTCTCCAGATAGATTCTGGAGTACTGGAGCCTTGTTCCAATTGCCAGCCTCGGCTGACATATCACCTCCGCTGCCACACCGGATTTCCACGCCAGGCCCATCGCTGTGACACAGGCTGCGCTCCAGGCTGGTGTCACGGATGGTATGATAATAAATTTGAGTCTCTTCCAGAGGCTGAAATGATACGCTCTGCCCATTTCCGTAAGCATCGGGTCCACCTGACGCAGCGCAGTGAGAAGGCTCTCCGATACCACCGGCACAACTATCAGCATTGCAATGAATCCCGGAACCCCTTCAAGGCTTATCCAGAGTCTGGCCAGAATAATAAATGAGGCAACCGGTGTGGCCCGCACTATCCTCAGTGCCGGCGAAAGCGCCGTCTCAAGAAGCGGGGACACCGCCATAAGCACAGCAGCGCCGCTCCCCAGCAGCACACCCCAGAAGAGCCCCTTAAGAACACGCCAAAGCGATGCCGCCGCTGAAAGCCAGAAGTCTCGCTCCCCGCACAGCCTCAGCAGCGTCCTGCCCACTGACAGCGGAGAGGGCAGGATAAGCTCCTGCCCAACTGCCACGGACGCGATCTGCCATACTGTCAGCCAGAAGGCCGCTGTGAAAATCGTTCGCAGCCAACGCCGCCCTCCGCAGCGCTTCATCAGGCTGCCGGAATCTCCCGGTAGAAGGTGTCATCGGGTACGCTCCCTCCGACGGACTCCGGATTTGCCGCAAACAGTATTTCAAAATATCCGTTCAGGGACTGCTTCATCTCGTCCCTCCCATCCATGTACGTGAGATTGCAGTCCGGAAGCGCCCGCTTTGCAACAGGCTCCGCTGCCACAATTTCGTACTTTACCGCAAGCTCGGCTGCGGAATCCAGATTATTTTCGTCCTTCATGTAGTCTATTGACGCCCTGTACTCCTCCAGGAATTCCCTGAGCTCTTCGTCCGTGACGCTCTTCCTAGCCACAATACAGCCCTGTGTCAGGACGCTGTCACCTCCGGTCACATCCTCCCACACATCCGCCACGTTCAACGCCGCACGGACCTCCTCATTCTTCATGAGCACACTTGTGGCGTTTGGTACCGGCAGCATGCACACATCCAGCTGTCCTGCCGCCATCTTTGTCGCCAGCTCGTCAGAGGGGAGATACTCCACATTCACTGTATCCCCTACAGCAAGGCCGCTCTCCTCAAGAATATACTCCAACACAAACTGCGGGTTCGAGCCCTGCCCTGTGGCGTATATCGTCTTCCCCGCCAGATCGCCTATCTCCTCTATGCTGTCGCCCTTCTCCAATATGTAAAGCACCCCAAGGGTATTTATGGCCACAATCTGGACCTCCCCTCCCGTCTTATTATAGAGAAGCGCTGCCACATTCGTCGGTACTGCCGCTATATCAAGCTCCCCCTGTATAAGCGCCGCATTCACATTCTGCACGTCAGCTTCCACGGTGATATTGTACTGTGTCGCCGTTTCGCCGTTCGCGTTCCGTTCCATCAGGTACGACGCACCTATGCCGGTGGGGCCCTTCATAAACGCCACATTCAGCGGCTCGCCCTCGGCATCGCCGTCATCCGTCCCCTGCGTTCCGGTGCCGTCGTCTGCCGCGTCTGCCGTCTCCGCGTTTGCCTTCGTGCCGTCGTCTGTATCCTGTCCGCCGATTGCGGCATCCGGATCCTCCAGCGTCTGGGTGCCCCCGCAGGATACCAGCGCTGCCATGAGCGCAGCGGCCACCAGCAACAGCAGCAGACGTTTCGCTGCTCTTCTGTTCATTTTCTTCAGTCCTCCTCAATTTCAAGTGTTTCCGGGTTCGGTATGTATATCCGTTTCCCGTTTTTTTCAATCAGTCCCTCGCCCTCCAGAAGGTCCAGCGCCCTGTAGAGCGAGGATCGGCTCATATGAAGCATTGACGCAAGCTTCGTAAAACTCGGAATCTGTGTCCAGCACCGCCCCCCTTCCCTGTGGATATTCTGACTCAGCCAGTGGCGCAACGACCCGGCACTCCCATTCTGCACCAGTTCACCTATTTTGCCGTTCAGAAACCGTATTCGCCCTGTCAGAAACGCCATGTAGTTCTCCGCTATACGGAAGTCCTCACGCATAAGCTCCATGAGAAGTTCCTGCGTAAAAAACGCTATCCGCGTCTCCTCACAGGCAGCGAGCCTCGTCACGTACTCCTCATTCTCCCCGAACAGCGCAGCAGCCCCGAAAAAGTTCCCGGGCGTTAAGCTGTTCATGACGTAGCTACCGTTTTTTGTCACCTCCAGACGCCCCGTGAGGATCAGCCCCAGTTCACGCTCATAGTCCTCTTCATCGTAAACAAGAGAACCCCTTGGATACTCCCGCACATGCACGCGTTCCGCCGCGCGCTCTATCGTCTCCTCTGACGCGTCTTTTAAAAGAAAGCTGTCGCGCATATGTTCAAGCTCTTTATCGGTCAATATAGTATTCATGAGTCTATCCTGGCCTTATTTGTCTCATTTGGGACATTTCCCGGCTATCATACTCCTTTTTTTCTCCTTTGTCAACAGCGTTTTTCATATGATCCGATGAAAGTCACCGCCCATATTGCCACAGGGCCTAAAGGTGCGGGGTGGAAGTTCCCTCCTCCTGGCATCTTCGCAGCGGCAGGAAATGATGTATGGCGCGCAGGGCGCTTTACACCCGCGGAAATAAGCTGAAATCTGGTCTTCGATCGTCGGTTTTCATTGCAAAAAAGAGGAAAAGTGGTATACTGTACATGTGCAGGGATTATTTTCGGCTGCCAAGGGCTGTCACAATTGACCGCCGCGGGGCCTGACAGGAGGTTCTATGAAAGGAATAAAGCCACGGCTTGCAGCCATCATGGCTCTGATTCTTATACTGACGGGCTGTTCCACAGAGCAGGCGGCGCAGATCATCCTCTATGATCCGATGGCTTCTGAGGAAAACCGCGAGGTCACCATGTTCGGCTACAAAGCAGACACGCTGAGCCTTACTGTTATAGAGGACATCCTTCACGGCTTTATGGACCAGACCTCAGGCGTCACCATCACATATGAGGGACTCAGCGGCGACGACTACTGGGACGCGTTGACAAAGCGCGCCTCGGCCGATGTGCTTGACGATCTGTTCATGGTCGACCATGACAGGCTCCTGTCGCTGACGGAAGCGGGACTTCTCGCAGACCTCTCATCCATCGAGAGTATCGCTGATTACGGTCCGCTCACCGAAAGCCAGCTGAGAAGCTCCGATGGGGCCGTGTATTTCCTCCCCATCAGTATTGCCATCTGCGGACTTTTTGTAAACTATGATCTTCTGAGCTCAGACGGGCTGGAAATCCCTGAGGATTATGGGTCATTCTCGGCTGTATGTGATTTTTACGTCCGCAAGGGCGTCACTCCGATAGTCTGCGGTATTGGCGGGTTGGAAAACATCATTGCCGCAAAGGGCCTTTTCCCTGTTTATATGTCGGAAAATACTGAATCAGAGCTTGACGCGTTTAACTCCGACAGCGACTCCCTGGCCCAACAGCTTCACGCCGGGGTTGAGCTTGTGGGGGACATGCTGTCCGCGGGCTGGGTGAGCAGTTCCGAGCTGCTAGGTTGTACCCTGGAGGAAGACATTGACCTTTTTCTTAACGGCGACAGGCCGTTCCTCATCGCCGAAAGCTGGGTCTCCCCGTATCTCACCGACATGGACGTCTCCTTCTCCTTTGGACTTCATCCGCTGCCCATCATGGAGGACGGCGGAGTCCTGGTTCTCAATGTGGATACAGGTCTTTCTGTCAGCGCCGGCACCGCAAACCGGGATGAGGTCTGGGACTTTCTGTCCTATATGCTTCAACCGGACGTCGTGTCGAGCTACTGCAGAAACCAGAGCGGGCTCAGTCCCATGGCAGAAGACCAGCTCCCCCCTGACGACGCGATAAAGCCCTGTGAACAGTGTCTGTCCTCCGGACGGACGGTTTTTGGTTCCGACTACCGGCTCAGACTTCCTGTGGATGAGGCGCTGAACGTCTGCGCCCAGGCTCTGATTGGCGGAACGGATGTTTACCAGGCGGAGTCTCTTCTGGCAGAAGCTCTTTGTCAGCAGATAGGAGGTTCTTCCCGATGAAAAATCAGAAAAAGCCGCTCCCGGTGATGTTTACCCTGCTGGCTCTCGCAACTCTTGTGGCGCTCTTCCTTGGCGGAGGAGCTTACATAGAACATATGCGCAGCTCACTCTGGATCCAGTCCATATCCGATGTGCTGGAGATCACCGCTCAGGGCACCCATGCCTTTGAGGTGTACCTGGACCAGGGGTTTGCCATGCTCGAGGGGCGGGCCGGCAACTTTGCCCAGTACAGCTCCTCGGATGTGGAGAGCATCGGCGCAAAGCTCGATATGTATGAGGATGGAGCTCCCACCTTCACGGCTATCGACATTACTCACAGAATAATCTATTTCAACAGCTCCAGTATGACCGTCCTGCCTGAGGATGTGGCTGAGGAGTACTCAAACCTGCCGGATCACGGTGTGCTGGATCCATATCTCAATGAGTACACCGGGCAGAGGATGTTCGGTTTTTACGAGCGCTTCACCTTCGCAGACGGAGCTGAGGGAATGGTCCGGAAGGGCACCCTCCTCTCTGAGGTTGGAAAGGAGTTTTCGCTCTCCTTCTTCAATGACACCGGCTTTTCCTATGTGGTCAACAACCAGGGGGACATCATCCTCCGTCCGGCAAGTCCCAACAGCAACAGGACCTTTCTCAACGTCTACGACGTCATCGAGGTTGCCGGCAGCGGTGAGACTGTGACCGACACCTTCCGCGCTGCGCTTGCCGAAGGAAGCCAGGGAGCCATGCGTATAACCTCCAACGGCGAGGAGTGCGTTTTCTCCTTCGTGCCGGTCAAAAATACGGATGGATGGTATGTGGTGTCCATTATTCCCAGTTCCTCCATCACCACCCGCACAGAACAGCTTATACAGAGCTCACGGGCGTTTGTATTCATGCTGGGTATAGCTCTGTCCGTCTTCCTGCTCTTCGGCGTCACCAGCTGGCAGTACAGACGGAGTGTCCAGGCTAAGGATGCTGAAATAAAATACAGAGAGCAGCTTTTCGGAATCCTGGCAAGCAGCACCAACGAGGTCTTCCTCATGCTGGAGAGCTCCGATCTGGAGATTGAGTATGTGAGCCCCAATGTGGAGCGCGTGCTTGGCGTGCCCAGGCAGCAGGTTATGGAGAGCACCCCGCAGGAGGCTCTCTCCTCTCTGAGCGGCTGGGGTCTTGATACGGATGCTCTGAGATCCGTGCCTTTGGGCAATTCCGCCGTCTACGAGGGGCAGTTTACTCACGCCAAAACCGGTGAAAAGCACTGGGTTGAGGAGAACGTCTACCACTCCGCTGCCGAGGGCAGCGAGAGATATATTGTCGTCGTCTCCGACAGGACGGAGGACCGGCAGAAAAAATATGCGCTCACAGAGGCGCTGAACATTGCCAAGGCCGCGAACCAGTCCAAAAGCGCTTTTCTCGCCAATATGAGCCACGACATAAGGACGCCCATGAACGCCATCGTCGGCCTGGCTACACTTCTTCAGCGCGACGCTGAGGATCCGGAGAAGGTCCGCGAACACACCCGCAAGATAACCGCATCCAGTCAGCATCTGCTGGGACTTATCAACAATGTCCTGGACATGAGCAAAATTGAGAGCGGGCGTACCACTCTCAGTATCGGTGAAATAGACCTGGCGGAGGTGGTGGAGGAGCTTGAGACAATCCTACGCCCGCAGGCCAGAGCTAAACGTCAGACCTTTGAGATATATGTCCGTGACCTCAAGGACGAGCAGGTCCTCGGTGACAGGCTGCGGATAAGCCAGATACTGATAAACATCCTCTCCAACGCCGTAAAATACACCCCCGCGGAAGGCCGCATAGAGATGACCGTCCAGGAGCTTGCGGGATCAACGCCCGGGTTTGCCCACCTCCAATTCAGGGTGAAGGACACCGGAGTTGGCATGAGCCCTGAATTCCTTGACCACATCTTTCTTCCCTTCAGCCGTGAGGAGGGTGCGCTCACAAGCGGTGTGCAGGGAACCGGTCTCGGAATGGCAATTACAAAAAATCTGGTAGATCTTATGGGCGGAGCAATCACCGTTGAGAGCGAGCCCGGAAAGGGCAGTATCTTCACCGTCGACCTGGAGCTGCAGATCCAGAGTCTGGAGCTTGACAGGGACTTCTGGAAGGAAAACGGCATAACAAGGACTCTCGTTGTGGATGACGACGCAGACGCGTGCTCCGGTGTGCTGGCCGCCATGGCTGAAACAGGCGTTGTTGCGGAGTCTGCCTCCGGCGGGTATGCGGCGATCGAGCTTGTGAAGGCCGCTTCTCTCTCCGGTCATCCATATGACGTCATTCTTTTAGACTGGATCATGCCTGGCATGGACGGCCTTGAGACCGCACGCCGCATCCGCGAAATCGTAGAGCGGAATGTCCCTATAATGATACTTACGTCCTATGACTACAGCGAGGTTGAGGACGACGCGCGGAAAGCCGGAATTGACGGATTCCTTCCAAAGCCCTTTTTCCTGGGAAGCTTCAAGCATCTCATACGCGGTCTCCACTCCGGCAGGGAGCTTGACTCCGCCCCGGCGAAGTCGTGCTCTCTTAAGGGCAGAAACATTCTGGCTGCGGAGGACAACCTGATCAATGGAGAGATATTAAGCGAGCTTCTCGCCATGCGCGGTGCAGCCTGTCATGTGGAGGAGGACGGGCAGCGGGCTCTCGAACGGTTCCGGGATTCAGCGCCGGGAGAGTACGACGCGATATTTCTGGACATACAGATGCCCGTCATGAACGGCTATGAGGCCGCCAGGGCCATACGGGCATGCGGACACCCCCAGGCAAAAACAATCCCCATCATCGCAATGACGGCAAACGCCTTTGCCGACGACGTGACGGAAGCTCTCAATGCGGGCATGGACGCCCATGTAGCAAAGCCAGTGGACATGGACAGGCTTGAGGCCGTTCTGGGCGAAATTTTTGACCGCCGATCGGGAGAATCCCCGCCTGAGGCAGGTGAATCATGAATCTGTCGGAATTTGATGAGAGACGCCTTGAGCTTGACCTTGTCCGCTATATGCGCAAAAACAGATGGAACTCAAGGCTGGTATGCAAGCTCATAAATTACAAATATGGTGCTTCCTACTGCCTCGACGATATAGATCGGATTTACCGTGAGCTTATTGCGAAGCGAAGCATTAATACCCTGATAAACAGGTAGAAAAGCTGCCCTGTGCGCCGGAGAACCTGGAGCGCATCTCCATATTGCCCATGCTCTGGTGCAGAGCATGGATTCTCCTTGAAAGCGTATAAATATCCATGCCGCATGGATCTGCCGGAAATTAAGCATAAAACCCATGTACATTTTTGTGCATCCGTGCCGGTTACCACGAAAGCGGCGGGGCACGGGCACTTGACCTTAATTTCTGCTGTGAATGCGGAGCTTTCACGTAAAAAGAACCTGTCTGAATCCCAAGCAGGAATCAGACAGGCCTTTGTATCCACCCTTAAACCGTCAGCCGAGTCCCTCCGTCGGTTGGAGCTCGTCCTGAGCCGGCATCACAGATCTTCCTCGTCCTCCATATCCTCCATGCCATCCAGCCAGTCCTCGTCCTCATCCATTTCCCCCATGGCATCCAGCCAGGCCTCGTCCTCATCCATCTCCCCCATGGCATCTCGCCAGGCCTCGGCCTCATCGGTCCAGCCGGCCATCTCTGCAAAAAATGCCATATCCACATGAAACGTCCGCAAAAGCTCCTTCGTCTCAGGCTTGAGATCCTTCGGATTGAGGGGATGGGCGTCATTCTCTTTTCTCATCTGATCAGCCATCCTGGACCAATAGTCATCAAGGCCCTCCTGCAATGCAGCAGCCTCATCATCCCAGCCAGAATCCCGGGCCAATCGGATGGCGTCCTTACAGGACTCCCGGAAGAACTTATTCCTCTCGTCTGGAAATATCTTCTCCACCATGTCCAGCGTCCGGTGCATCCACATACGTCCCTCCTGGAGGTCTCCCCGAACTACACAGCATTCGGACAGGCTCAGCATAACGTCTGCCTGGTCACAGGTTGCCCGCGCCCAGTCGTCCATTCCGGCGCAGACGTTTTTCAGGGTCAGATAATAGTTTTCTGCATCGTCCCGTTCCTGGTAGATGTCAAGAACCATAAGATCCAGGTCTGCGGTGTTCAGCTTCTGGTCACAGAACCACACCCGGATCCTCTGATACAGCTGAAGGGTCTTTTCATCGTCCCCCTGTTCGACCGCTTCTTTCAGCATCTCCATGCAGCCGATCTGTCCGGCCAGCACCACAGGCAATTGTTCCGGTTCGTAGAGTGCATCCTCCTCCGTGATATCCTGGTCCGTGATATTCTGGTCGGAGACAGCCAGCATATCTGCTTTATTCCGGTAATCATCCGCAACCTCGGGCCAATTCGGTTCCAGAAGATCGGCACAGAAACACAGCAGCGATGACATGCTCTGGGGGTACTGTTCGGCATCCGGACGCTCTTTCAGCCACTTCAGCAGCTTCTCCGCCTGCTCCAGGGCCCTTCCAGCCCTGCCCCAAAGATCCAGCAGCGCTGCCATCCTCAACCCGGCGTAAATTTTCTCCGGGGGATGCTCGGTATGGCGGCAGATCCCAGACAGATATCCAATTCCACGGGTAAAAGACTCATCCGATGTACAATTTTTGTTGTAAAGGATTGGCAGACTGATAGTGCACTCGGAAAAGCGTATCAGCGCCGGAATACTGGTGTTCACCTCCCGCCAGCCGACTTCCTGCACCAGGGGGTGGAGGGTAAGAATATTATCCACGCTCCGGCGAATCCAGCCCCGGTCAATGAGCCTTAGGAGAACGTCCTGGTCAAAGTCCGGGATGCGGGCGAAATCCTCCGCATCAAGGCCCTGCTCTGAGATGGGCAGTGCGTAGCCCAGCACCTTCTTTTCCTCCTCGGGCAATTCCGACAGGCGGAAGAGAGCCGTCAGGTGTCCCTGGATCCTGGCCATCTTCCACTCCCGGTCCTTTGGGCCTGACACGCTGGCGAAGGCATGGCTGTCCAGGTCGCCCGTCTCCATCTTTTCCAGCAGCGCTTCCGGGGAGAGATGCGGTATGCTGATCTTCAGGGTGCGGGCCATCAGCTCCACCGTCAGTGTGTGTCCCTCCACTGCGGCGATCAGCCTGTCCGCCATCTCATCGGACAAAGCGGGCACAAAGCGCCTCATCAGCTTCCGCAGCCGCGGCAAAGGCAGCTCATCCACCTCTATGCCGCCCTCCACCTGGGAGCGGGTGGTCACCAGCAATCCCATAGGCAGGGCGCAAAGCTCCCGGAAGGCGGGCTCGCCTCGCAGTGCGTCATACCCGCCCGCGCCGCCGTCCATATTGTCCAGGATCAGCAGGTCGTTTTCATCCCGCTCTCCCAGCAGCTTCATGACCTCACGGTAGATCTGCTCCTCAGGCTTTTCCTGTCCGGCGGCGTTTTTCCTGTCATAGCCGCTGAAAGCGTTGGCGATAGGGCCTGTGACAGTCTGCCGCACGGAATTCTGAAGCCGCACAAAGTATACCTGCCCCCGGTTCTCCCGCTCATACTGTCTGCCAAACTCAATGGCGAGCTCCGTCTTGCCCATGCCAGCAAAGCCCCAGATTGTCACAGGCTTCCGGCGCTGCCGCAGCCCACGGTCGATTTCGGAGAGCTTCTCCTCCCGCCCCAGAAATTCTCCCTCGCCCAGCGGGGAGAAGGACAGTGCCAGCTTGAATTCCGGAGTCTGAGTCATCCGAACCAGCTTCTCCACGTCCGCCAGCATCTCGCCGGCGCTCTGATAGCGGTCCTCCGGGTTCACGCACAGGGATCTGTTCAGAATCCGCTGAGTCTGGCGCAGAACCTCCCTGGTGCAGCCCAGCCGTTCCCCCTCGGCGGGCAGCAGCCGGATCAGGGATGCGCCCTCCTCCAGCACCCGGTCCCGACCGTTTTCATAGTAGGTCCGGCCCCTGAGCAGACTCAGCAGCAGCCGTCCGTCGGAATAGACGTCCGCTGCCGGCGTGAGCTGCAAGGTGCCGTCGTTGTCCCAGACGATCTCCGGCGCGGTGTAGCCCTGGGTGCTGAACACCATCCGATCCGCGATAGGAGCCGTCTTCAATCCGTCCACAAATGGTCTGGCGCAGCCGAAGTCCAGAAGGCAGCCGAAGCCGACGTCCCCTTTTTCAGGTCTTGCGTCGGCAAAGAAGATATTTCCCGGCTGCACGTCGCCGTACAGATAGCCCGCCTTATGCACCAGCTCCACTGCCCGCAGCGTCTGCTCCAGAACACGGGCAGCGGTGCGGATATGTGGCCGCCCACCGGTGCGCAGGGGGTGTCCCTCCTCTCCGGGCAGAGCGCACTCCTCCAGAAGCTCCGGCAGGAACATCCCCGCGGCGCTTACCTGCCTCAGGACCATGAAACTCCCCTCCGGAGCGAGAGTCGGGCCGTTTTCGGTTTCCACTGCAGACCCGTTCGGATTCTCCAGCACGGGAATGGACCGGCTGCTGACTGCGGCCACCTTCTGGCTTATCTCCGTCTCTTTCATAAAGCGCGCTCTCGCCAGGGACAGGGCCTCGTCCGCCATCTCATCCACACCGGTCAGAACACCGTCTTCCCGCTTCAGATCTCCTGCCATTTCCGCGGGATAGCACTCCTTCACTCCAAAGGGAAGGTCGCTGCCCTCCTTCCTGGCAGAGTAAAACACTGAGCTCCCGCCGAAGCTCACAGCCTCTCCGAGAATGTACCGTACTCCTCCGCACCGAAGGGCAGTGCCCGCCGGGAGGGGCGTTCTCTGATCTTTCCTTGTCATGTCACACCTCACATTTCTGTCTCGCCAAGCAGATACCGAACCGTCCAGGCCGGTCGGTCTGTCAGCAATGATAGCATAAAGAATCGATCGAAGGGAGCGGGAGTATAGAGGGAGCGGAAGGAGAATTCCGACAGCAGATCATTGAACACCCAGCAGCAAAGCACCTGTTTCTCCTTTATATCCGTGGTCTTCCTGAGCATAACGAAATCCTCCAGCAACAATTTAATGCACTGGTCCATGGATGTTCCGCCCTGTGTCAGAGCTTTAAACCGCTCAGCAGCGTCCTCATCCGCTTCGATGCAGCCGGTAATGAGAAGGTATCCCAGCAGCAGGACGTCCCTGCGGTCCACATCCTTAGTCCCCCGCTGGATTGCGCTCGCCCTTGCGTAGTACTGCTTACAGAACAGGGCAATTTTCCCCATCTCCGCGTCCTCGTTAAAGACATATTCCTCGTACTGCTGCCCTGCGCCATCCTCCAGTTCTCCCCGGAACACATATCGTCTGCCGCTGGGATTCTGATGGACGTCGTCGAAGCTCCAGTCCTGCTTTTCATATATGGTGCCTATGAGTTCGCGGAGCGTTTTCACCTCTCCCTGCACATACAGGGCCTGCAGGTACTCCATCAGCCTCAGCCAGTGCTCCCGCGCCGTGTGGGAGTGGCCGGTAAACTCTGTCCGGTGTTCACACATCAGCATCAGCAGTCTGCGCTCCGCCTCCTCTGCCGGCAGACCGGCGCTTATGAGTCTGTCAACCTTCCGGTTCAGGAGCCTGGTCACTCCCTCCTCCAGCGGCTCCTGCGCCTTATGAGACTCGTTATCCGAGGGTGCTGATTTTTCCCAGGCCTCCAGCAGCTTCTCCACCTTCCGCCAGGTGCAAAGGCCCGGGGCCCGCTGACAGAACCAGCAGATGAGCTCCAGCGGTTCCCTGGCATTATATGGGCCCTGGGAGCAGGAGAGCAGCAGATCGATGGTCTCGTCCCGCCCCATGTTGGTGACCACTGCCAGCTTGAAGATCATCTTCCGCTGGATCCCCTGTGAGAAATTGTCTGTGAGATAGCGCTCCCAATTGACCTTTGAGATGGCAAGGCCGTGCCGGCTGTAGCTGATACTGCTCAGCTCCGCCGCTGCGCTGGAAATCACCGACTGTGGCCAGGGGACATTGCCAGTCTTGCCGAGGTCTGCACAATCCTCCCTGGATACCAGCCCCTGCTGCACCTGAATGTGCCTTCGCAGGACAAATCCGGGTGTGCTAAGCTTGGATCTGTCCATCAGAAAATCCAGCAGCTCCTTCGCCGTCTGCTGACAGTCCAGCAGCTCGGCGGCTTTTGCCATCCGCTTTTCCACATAGCTGTTGATCTGCGTCTGTACTGCGGAAGTCAGGCTATGGTCATATTCCATGCCGGTTCCCCCCCATTGGCATCATCAATATGCGACTCATCAATATGCGGCTCATTCGCCTTTGGCGCGGCCTTAAATCATGTATAATAGCCACTTCGTGGCTATTATACCATGAAGCGAAGCGAAATGGTATAATTGGCCATGCGCTTAA
>CAYPMJ010000022.1:0-22049 GCA_964411785.1 uncultured Oscillospiraceae bacterium | reverse complement strand
GCATCACGCCAATCAACACACGTGCGGTTGTGGCCATGGCCGGAACCTTCGGCTATGAGCTTGATCCGAATGAGCTGACGGATGCCGAGAAGATCCAGGTTCGGCAGCAGATACAGGACTTTAAAAAATATGAGCGGCTTTTGCACCGTGGTCTTTACTACCGTCTGACTGATGTCACCGTTCGGCGTGACATCGCAGCGTGGATGACTGTCGCCGAGGACGGCTCCGAAGCTCTTGTAAGCGTTGTCACCCTGGACGCCACCGGAAACAGTCCGAACGTCTTTCTGCGGCTTCGCGGCCTTGATCCGGCAGCGAGGTATCAGGACAACCGCAGTGGTCTTGTGTATCCCGGCAGCGTGCTCATGTCCCAGGGGCTCTCAATGTCTGCCCTGGTATCAGAAGGTGAGTACCAGGCGCTCCAGCTTTTCCTCAGAAGGGTTTAATACTCCATCGCAGAAATTGCTGCTCAGTCAGAATGGTTATACGCGGGGTAATTTATGAAGTGCCTACCATCTCTCCACAGTGAAGGTGAAGCAGCTTCTGCCGTGCCTTAAATAAAAAGAGACAATGTGCGTCAGAATCAGTATTGTCATTCTTCTCAGCTTTCGCATGGCTTTCTTCATACTTTATTTTTCCTTACATACGCAGCGCCCCGACAGGAATGATCCCGTCGGGGCGCTGCGTCTGTCAGCTTACCGTTTCACAACCAGAAAATCAGGAGCAAAACAGCTTGCTCATTGTGCGTCTGCGCTATTGCTTTCTCATATAAGCAGCATATCTCCGGTACACATGCAAACCAATTTAAGAGCACAGTTAATATCCGATCATCGGTACAGCCTCCGGGGTCACCTCGCACGGAGGTATCTCGCCGTTTCTGACCCTGTAAAGCTCACCTGACGTCTGTAAAACAGCCTCCATCAGTTCCGGATACGGGTTCATACAAATATCCATCATGCCGATCTGGTAGTTCTCCCCATCATATCTGCCCAGGCAGAACTGATCGTTGAGCTGGAACCAGTGAGCACCGACGCCTGACGGATGCGCTGCGCACTTCTCCACATAGTGCCTCCACATGACACCTCTCTCGCGCTGATTCCTTACACCCTTAAGTCCCGTCGCGGTCAGCCCGCGGTCCAGCGCACCGCAATGAAATTCACCGATAAGTATGGGCAGATCCACTCCCGCGTTTTTCACAAAATCCATTGCCGCGGTCGGATCAAACGCGTAACAGTTC
Source organism: uncultured Oscillospiraceae bacterium (assembly GCA_964411785.1). Taxonomy (GTDB): domain Bacteria; phylum Bacillota; class Clostridia; order Oscillospirales; family Oscillospiraceae; genus RUG626. Next base: position 20,815 of record CAYPMJ010000022.1, on the reverse strand, counting down.
AGGGAAAACACATCAAAATACTCCCATCCCGCCAGCATATCCACATTATTCGCCTGCGACCAGCGAAGGCCAAGATTCAGGTGATTCGGGTCCGCCTTCCTGCATGCCAGAGAAGGCGCCTTGATATACTCCCTCAGAAGTCGGCGGGAAAACTCCCGGATATCCTCCCTGGAGCCGGGATAGCGCGTGGAACACGCGTCAACAGGCCTCGTCAGGCAGTCAAAGGAATCAAATGACGTTCCCCACGCGCAGTTCAGAGCGGATATGCTCCGGTACTTTTCCCTCAGATACTGTATAAGGCCCTCCCGGCAGCAGGTCTGAGCCGGATTACGGAGCACCTCATCGGCTATGGCAAGTCCCTCCACGAAATTAAACTCCGGCTCGTTCCTCAGAAAATACCCTATCAGCCACCTGTCGTCCCTCCATTCCGCAAGTCGACTGGCGTACTGCTCCGCATTTTGCCGGTACTCCGGGGAAAGAACGTCCGGAAAATCGCGGAATATAAGTGTCTTCGTCGTGGGAAACCCCGGCAGCTCCCTGACATAAGGTATTTTGCTCGTGCCATTGCCTGTACTCAGCCCTGAGAAATTCCCCCGGGAGTTTATCCCATTCTTCATGAGAATATTGAGCGTTATCTCCTCCCACTTCTCCCTCCATTGTTCTCCATACAACCGCTTCAGGCTTATGCCGGTATAATTTACCATCCTGGCGCTGTCCTCCGGCATATATGCCGCTCTGCGCCCTCTCTGGTTATGGAAAAATTCCGCGTACTCCGGTTCCCCCTCCGGAAACCAGTCAAGCGTCTTTTCAAAGCCGTCAACCCTGCCCCATTCACCGGGATTCACACAGCATGGGCCCACTGAAAAGAAGTCAAAGCCATCCGGGTCAGCCAGATGCCAGCGGCCATCTGGCGTCTTGACAGTGGTAAAAAAGCCTGTTCCATCCTGGAGTTTCCTCGTGGAACAACCGCCCCATCTGTCCCAATCCGGGAACGGATATCCCTGAACACCTTCCTCGCAGCTCAGCCTCTCTCTCATTTCCTCAAGGGAGTGAGTTTTGCCTGGCCAGTCCCTGCCCTTCCATTGGCCGAACTCGTCCACAAGCTCCGCGTCCGGTATTGGAAAACTCTCCGGCGGCTCGTCAGACAGTCTGAAGTCCGTAAGCCGGACTCTGATATTATGGTACGTACGCTCTACGCCAAGCTCAAACCGCGACACATCCGCCCTTTCCACGCGGTGCCCATGCACCACAAGCTTCAGCATGCCGGGCGTACGGTTTGTAAAAATCGTCCTGTTGTCCAGAAGGTCCAGATCAAGACATATTCTCGTTTTGAACCTGGGCAGCAGACCAAAGCGCATAAAGATGCGCTCCCTCTCTTCTCCTGGTGTAAAGCAGCGGAACATCATGGCGGCGCTGTGATCCTCCAGAACTTCCACATCGCCTATGACATACCTCTCGCCGGACTCCTCTGCTTCATGGAAAGCCACACCCCCGCCGGCCGCGTCAAGCTCTACTGTACAGCTTCGCTCATCTGCCTCCAGTACGCGGGCGCCACGGCATGACACTTTTCCGAGATCTATTTTCATTTCTCTCTCCCTCCTCCGACTTATCCTCACGAAACCAGTTTAAAGCTGGTATTCGTGACATATCTCCGACATTTCATCTTGTTTTCACTGTCTGCTTTGCGCTTATTGGACGGATGTCACCGGCCTTTGTAAGCGCGGCCTTTGTAAGGGATGGCCCGACAAGCTCGTAAATCAGCACACCAAAGAGGACCACGCTGCGCACAGGCACACCGCTCTCGCCCAATGACACCGCCTGGGCCGACATGCCAAGTGCCACTCCAGCCTGCGGCAGAAGCGTCACTCCCAGATACCTCCGAACACTGGATTCACAATTCGCTATATGGCAGCTGATTCTCGCCCCAACATATTTCCCGACAGTACGCGCCAGAATATATGCCAATCCGATACCCAGTATGGACGCGCTTCCCAAAACGCCAAGGTCCAGCTCCGCTCCGCTGAGCACAAAGAAAAGCGTCAGAAGCGGCGCGGACCACTTGTCTGCTCTGTCCATCAGGTCCTCGGAATTGGGACATGTATTGCAGAAAACGGTACCCAGCATCATACATACAAGCAGCGAGGAGAATCCCACCTGGATACCCCCGATCTGAAATTCCAGCATGGACAGCGCTGAGGCCAGGATGATAAAGCCAACAATCAGTCCGACGCGGTTGCGGTTTGAGTGGAAAGCGCCCTCGATATATGTGAGCGCCAGTCCGAGCGCTGCGCCAAGCAGCACAGATAAAACAATCTCGAACAGCGGCGCGACAAGTACTGCCATAATTGTAATACTGCTGGAGGTCATCGCCTGGGCTGCGCCGAAGGATATGGCGAATATAACAAGTCCCACAGCATCGTCCAGAGCGACGACCGGCAGCAGCAGCGATGTCAGCGGACCACTTGCCTTGTACTGCCGCACCACCATCAGCGTTGCGGCCGGGGCCGTCGCTGCGGCTATTGCTCCGAGCGTTATAGCCATTGGCACCGGAAGCCCGTCACCCATGACAAGATGCAGCCCCAGCAGCACCAGATCCACTGTGACCGTCGTAATAACCGCCTGTAAAATACCCACCGTGACAGCTGAACCCCCTGTAGTTCTGAGGCTTGACAGTCTGAACTCGCTGCCTATGGCAAATGCAATGAAGCCCAGCGCAACGTCGCAGATAGGAGAGATCGCGTTCAGCTCCTCAAATGAACTGAAACCCAAGCCAGGGACGCCAAGCCGCCCTATGACACATGGACCAAGCAGAACACCAGCTATCAGGTACGCAGTCACATCCGGCAGCCTGAATCTGTTCATAAGCCTTGTTAAAAGAAGGCCCGCAAGAAGCGCTGCGGAAATGCTTATAAGTGTAGTCATCTCGTTGCCTTTCTCCTCCGGCACTGTTACCTTGCTGCGCCGGGCAGTCGATTTAAGCTTCCATAAGTTATAAACTCAAATCTCTATTCTGTCAATTCAAGTTCTCAACAAAGAATCGGCGATTCAGAGGCAAAAAAACACCGAAAATAATAATTCTATTGTCCACAGGTCAGATCGTTCCCGCCAAAACAGCATAGTCCGGTCAGAAACGGCGTGCTGTAGATAACAGGGAGCGCGTAACGGACGCCGTTTATCGTGTAGGTTGGCGAAGCTATACAGACAGCGGCCCCGACCAGTGCCGGAAGCAGTACGAACAGCCGCTTCTTCTCACCCTCGCGCCATGTATACAGCAGCAGCGCCAGCAGCAGCCAGAAGTGGAAGCCGCAGCTTGTCAGCTGCGCAAGCCCAGGAAATGACTCAAAAAGCGCCACATAATCCCGAAGGCCTGCCTTTGCCACACTCAGCACCTCCGGTTCGCTGAATCTGAGCTCATGCAGATTCCATGTCCCTGAATAGAAGATAAAATTCCTTGCAAATGGGGTTATATATCCATATATATTATTCAGTGTAGCCTCAAAATAAGCATCCGGATGACGGAAAAACTGCCGTAACCACACCTTGAAATATGCAGCGAGATCCCCTGAGTCCCCATGATAGGTCCCCTTAACAGGGTCGCTTAGATCCGGGTCGTAAAGCGCTGCCAGGTTGTCATAGTCCAGGACTGCCGCTATTGTCTCCGCTTCCTCTTCGGTCACATCCTCCGGATAATCCCGGACATACCGTGCCGTTTGCTGAAACGGTATTGACAATGCCTCCGCCACTGATCCGGACGGTATATCCATGGCTGGAAGCAGAATCTCACTGTAACAGATATTCAATACCAGGGCCGCAGCCATCGCGCCTATGGCCGGCAGCAGTCTCGCCTCGCGGCGCGCCATCGCGCGTATTCCGAGCACCAGCAGACACACTGCCAGCACATAAACTCCGTTATTTCTTAAAAGGCACATGAGCAGCGCCACGCAGCCCAGCGCAGTCTTCTTACGCCAACTGCATTCCAGCATCAGGTTCTCCGCCAGCAGGACTGTGAACATCAGCACTGAAATTGAATAAAGTGTATCCTTTAAAACTGCGGTTATATAGTTCGGGTAAACTGTGGACAGCGCATATATTGCCAGGCAGATGACGCGCCAGACAAGCGGCGTTCCCAATCTTCGCAGCGCTGTGATCGAGTAGGCCAGTGCAGCCGTACTGACCAGCGTCTGGAACACCACCAGCAGAAAAACTCCTATGTCATAGGACCCAAACACCGCTTTTCCCAGCCAGACCCAGACGCCCATAACCGCCGAAGAGAACGGCGGCCAGTGGGCCGTCATGGGCTGAAGTCCCAGAAACTGCTCTATCTGATTATAAGCGTCATATTCTATACCAGCCGGATACCGGATCACAACGAACGGGACATATAGAGCCGTCATAACACCCCAGGCAGCCAGGAATTCGTGCTTTACTGCCCATTCGGGAAGCTTTGGGTTCATCCTGAGCAGCTTCCCCAACCCGATCCGAGCACAGCCAAGCGCCGTATGGAGGAGCATTGTCAGTCCAACAAAAATAAATGCTGACGCTGCCCGCGACGCGGCCCGGCCAAAAAGCAGCGCCCACGAATCCGTCTCCAGGTAGCTCTTTCCAAGAAGCCATGCTGCTGCGCAAAGTCCGGAGAAAACCCACTCCCATATCCTTTCCCTGCGTTCCCATGCGCTGATCGAAAGCGCCGCACACCCCAGAAGCAGCACAAGCGAGGACGCGTCGCACGGAAAAAGAGCTGACGCCAGGTTTCTAACAGTCCAATCTCCTCCCTGGACCGCATCCCGCAGCTCCAGCAGAAAGCTTCCGGACACTGCTTCCAGCGCCAAATACATCCACACACCACGCAGACAGCAAAATGTCCTCCGCGCCTTCCCCATCCTCACGAGTCCTTTCTGTAATAGTCCGTGTTCAGTATCAAATCATTCACCACATAGCATCTCTGCACGAATTCGTTCATCTGCTCTATTTCCTCTTCTGTCATGCCGTTATTCCAGACAACAGAGCCATTTTTCATGTAGGTCTGTCCAGTGAGCCACGTGAGACTCGGGAAAATCACATATCCCGGGTAGTTCTCATCGAAAGCGTCGTTGCCCATCACGTTCTCAGGCACCTTAAGTCCAAAAAGGTTTGCCAACGTAGGCAGAATGTCTGTGGTCTGAAGCACCTTGTCCACCTCAAGTCCGTTGCCTTCAAATTCCCTAGAGTAAATGAAAAACGGTGTACGCTGTAAAATTGAGCTTCCCGCTGCCTCCGACTCCTCCTGGACATATTCCTGGTCCGGGTATCCGTAAACATAATGGTCAGTAAACGCGGCTATGACTGTGTTCTCCAGCAGTCCCTCTTCCTCCAGGCGCGACAGCAATCCGGCAAACATATCGTCAGTCAGTCTCACCTTCGCCTTCAGCACTGACAGCGGCGATGGGTCCCCCTCCACATCCACATACTCCGGATGCAGCTCCAGCGCTTCAACGGAAGTCTCGTCTGACAGATCGTATGGCAGATGCGGGCTGTAGGTAATGACGAAGGACATGAACGGGTCCCCGGATATCAGGTCGTGGAACAGATCGTAGTGCTCAAAAAGATACATGTCGTTCTCGCGTGAGTATATTGCGTCAGTGTACCCGTAGAAGCCATTATATTTCTCATAGCCGAAGGCCTTGTGCATGACGCTGCGGTTATAAAAGGTTCCGCTGCTTCTGTGAAAGGAGTTGGCTGTGTATCCCGCGTCAGTGAACAGGTTTCCCAGTGCATTTGGGAAATAATGGCTCCCAAGTCCATAGGCAGCGTTGCTGTTTGTAAAGGGGTACACGCCCACATTAGCTGCAAACTCCGTGTTGAATGTGTAGCCGCTGGCATACTCCGGAGTATAGAACTGGGTAAAGTTTATACTGTTCTGCATCATGCTGTAGATTGTCGGCGTATCCTCAGGCGTAATAAGCCAGTCGTCAAGACTCTCCATCATGACCAGAATGAGATTCTTTCCCTGGAGAAGGCCGGTCATCCCGTTGTCCTCGTGCTGAGGCTTCTCGGAGAAAAACTGGTCGATCTCTTCCCAGTCCTCAGCGGTTCCGGCTGTACCCAGGATACCCGTCTGCTCCAGCGTGAGCACGGTATTCCTGTAGAAATACTGGTACGCCCCCATAAGCTGCATATCAAAGGTCGAATTTGTAAACGTCCTGTACTCAAAGGCAGGACTTAAGTATGAGTCCCAGGAATCCGCGTTATACTTCCCATAGGCTCCAGGCGTCAGGCAAAGTCCCGCCACGCACGCCGCAATTCCCACTCCCTTGCCCGCCCAGGGCAGCCAGCCCCTGGGCCGCGCTTTGGGCATAAAGATGACACCTGTCACTCCCACCGCAATCAATATGATTATCTGGATAGTGAATGACGCAGATATCAGTTTTTTGGCATAGGACAGGAACTCGCCACCCTCCCCCGCGTACAGCACGTCGCTGAAGTACAGCATCTTGCCCATGAGCTGATAATAACCGTCCTGCACAACCACATATATGAGCATTACCGTATAGAGCACGCCGTACAGGATTCTCTTAGGCAGACGCCTGGGGATGAGCGAGACAATCAGGGTCAGCAAAGCCGCCCACACAACAGTGAAAAGATTCGGCGCCAGCGCAGTCAATGGGTACAGACCTATACTGCGCGTAGCGTGTCTCAGCCAGACATCAAGCAACACAAAGGATGCTGCCAGATACACATATCCCACCCCGGAACGCACCCAGGGCGGACATCCGTCCACAATACGTTCCAGCTTTCCCCGTATGCCGGTCTTTTTTTCCTTGACAGCGACCGGCAAGGCCTGTTGTTTTTCCTTTCTCTTTCGCATATTGATCCTCACTTTGCCTGGATTCTCCCGGAGCGGACAATGTCCGCCGTTTTTCATGTTTTTTCGCGTCCAAGTATACCATCAAAGCGAGCCTTTTGCAATCCCATTTACATGTCCGCCGCACGCCCGGCTTCCCTGCGCTGCTCCCCCGTGCCCGACGGGCATACTTCGGGACCCGCATCACGTTTTTTTAAATCCGTCCTTTAACGCAACCGAACGATTGAAAACAAGACTGCCGGGCGCTGAATCCTTATCAACAGTAAAATATCCCTCCCTGAGAAACTGAAAATGCTCCCCCGGCACGGCGCTCTCCAGTGAGCGCTCCACCCGACAGCCTTCCAGCACCTCAAGAGAATCCGGATTCAGACAGGTCATGAAATCCTCAGCCGCGTCAGGCTCCGGATCGGAGAAAAGTCTGTCGTAAAGTCTGATCCTGGCTATGGCGCAGTCCTCCGAGTTCACCCAGTGAAGCGTCGCACCCTTGACCTTCCGCCCATCAGCCGGATCCCCTCCGCGGGAATCAGGATCATAGGTGCAGCGTATCTCCGTCACGTTGCCGGCCTCGTCCCTCACAAAGCCTGTGCACCGGATAAGGTATGCTCCTTTCAGGCGGCACTCAGGTCCACCGGGTGTGAGCCTCTTGAACTTTGGCGGCGGCGTCTCCACCACATCCTCCGCCTCCACATATATATGTCTAGAAAAAGTGACGGCGCGCATCCCGGCATCCGGGTCATTGGGGTTGTTCTCTACCATAATTGTCTCGGTCCTACCCTCCGGGTAGTTCTCAATTGTCAGCTCCACAGGGCGCAGCACAGCCATACGCCTCTGGGCATGTTCATTCAGATCATCCCTGAGGCACGATTCCAGCAGCGCATAATCCACAGTACTGGAGACCTTCGCCACTCCTATTTTCTCCGTAAACGCTCTGATTGACGCCGGAGTATAGCCCCTTCGCCTCAGGCCGCACAGCGTTGGCATTCTCGGGTCATCCCATCCCGACACGACACCCTCCTCAACCATTCTTCTGAGCTTTCTCTTGGACATGACTGTGTAATTTATGCCAAGTCTTGCAAACTCGATCTGCCTTGGCTTTGACGGAACATCTGTGTGCTCTATGACCCAGTCATACAGCGGCCTGTGGTCCTCGTACTCCAGCGAGCAGAGAGAGTGGGTAATTCCCTCCAGGGCATCCTGGATGGGGTGCGCAAAATCGTACATTGGAAAGATGCACCACTTTGTTCCCTGGCGATGATGTTCTATATAGCGTATACGGTAGAGGACCGGGTCGCGCATATTGAAGTTGCCGGATGCCAGATCTATCCTTGCCCGCAGAGTGTATTTCCCCTCCGGAAACTCCCCTGCGCGCATTCTCCGGAACAGATCCAGCGACTCCTGTACAGGTCTGTCACGCCACGGCGATCTGGCGGGGGTATTCACATCGCCGCGGTATTCGCGGAATTCCTCCGGCGTCAGCTCGCACACATACGCCAGGCCCTTTCTGATCAGCCCTTCCGCAAGCTCATAGGTCTTCTCAAAATAATCAGAGCCATAGAAGAACCTGTCCCCCCAGTCAAACCCCAGCCAGTGGATGTCCTCCTGGATGGCCTCAACATACTCGGTATCCTCCTTGGCCGGATTTGTGTCATCCATACGAAGGTTGCAGATACCGCCATACTTCTCCGCTGTTCCAAAGTCAATACACAGAGCCTTGCAGTGTCCAATATGCAGGTACCCGTTCGGCTCCGGTGGGAATCTGGTGTGCACCTGCTGTCCCTCAAACCTTCCGCCTGGGGCGATGTCCTCGCTGACTTTAGTCTCTATAAAATTCCTGTATTCATTATCTGACTCTGCCATACTTCTCCACTCCTTTTAAAGCGTCAAGGTATTATAGCAAATTCCACGTCTCAGGTCAAGCTGTCCACTGATTTCCGCAGGTTTGGCATGTCTGTTCAGTTCATTATTTTTTTACAGTTTTTTTCAAGTAGAATTCAAGGCGTCACCGTATACTGTCCCCGGAAGCTAAAACAACAAAGTACCATCTGGAAAGGAGTTTTTAACGATGGAGAACGATCCCAGATACACATACACATTCGAACCAATGTCTGAATACGGCGCGGTGAATCCGCAGAACACGGTTAACATCTCGGAGGAGCCCGAGAAGAAGCATCGTAAGGGCTGGACGGCAGGGCGGATCATCGCACTGGCACTGGTCTGTGCGCTGCTCGGCGGAGCCGGGGGCGTGGGCGGTGTCTTCCTGGGACAGAAGCTGCTTGGCAGCGGTGTCTCGGAGGATACTGTCAATAATACCGAGATGCTTCTTGGCAGCCGGGACGTGGAGGTTGTCAGTACCACCCATATCGACACGAGCAATGAGCTGACACTTGCGCAGGTCTACGCCATGAACGTCGGCTCCACTGTGGGCATTCAGACAACCATCACCACCAACTACTGGGGGTATCAGACCACCTCCGCTGCCTCCGGAAGCGGCTTCATACTCACCGCTGACGGCTACATTCTGACGAACTATCATGTTATAGAGTCCTCCAGGACCATCACCGTCTCTCTCTATGACGGCACAAGTTATGACGCTGCGCTTGTTGGCTGCGATCAGAACAATGACATCGCTGTTCTGAAAATTCAGGCGGAGAACCTTGTACCGGTGGTGCTGGGCGATTCAGACCAGCTCCAGGTCGGCGACACTGTGGCTGCTATCGGCAATCCTCTGGGCGAGCTCACCTTCTCTCTGACCCACGGCGTTATAAGTGCGCTCTCACGTGAGGTCACCTTCTCCGACGGGCTCACCATGGACCTTATTCAGACCGACTGCGCCATCAACTCCGGCAACTCCGGCGGAGCTCTCTTCAACCTCTATGGCGAGGTTGTCGGCATCACCAACGCAAAGTATTCCAGCTCCAGCTCCAGCAGCGAGGCCTCCATTGACAACATAGGCTTCGCCATCCCCATAAACCAGGTTCGGAGCATTGTCACAAGTATCATTGAAACCGGCTCAATTACGAAGCCATATATCGGCGTCTCCGTCACAAATGTGAGCTCCGATGCAATACGTTTCGGCCTTCCTGAGGGGGCGGCCATATCCAGCGTCACTGAGGGCGGTCCTGCTGACAAGGCCGGTCTTCAGGAGGATGACATCATCGTCGCTGTGGATGACACCGAGATCACGGGCTCCCAGTCGCTTGTGGACGTGGTGAGCAATTCTGAGCCAGGCGATACACTCGTTTTTACGGTCTACAGGCAGGGCAAGACCATCGAGATCAGTGTGACCGTCGAGGAACAGGTTTCCTCTGCTCTTCCGGTTGAAGAGGAGGATGATGAGGAGGCCCTTCCATCTGATGGCTACTCTACCTTCCCCTGGGGCTGGTTTGGCCATTGATGAGGCCTTAAAAATAAGAATCCGGTCTTCCCGTACAAGGCGTTTTGTTCCACAGAAGGCCCCGAAGATACTGCTCTTCGGGGCCTTCTGCTGTCGTGCTTCATGAGGTCACCTTGAGAAGATCCGTGTCAGGGAAGCTCAGAACCGATGCGCCATGGCAACTTGCGGATCCTTTCCGCCGGAAATGCGCTTTCAAGCTTGAAATACTTAAGGTATTCCTTCATTTTCACGCCCTTCTCATGACAATCTCTTTAACTCGATCTTCCCGATTTGCGGGAGACTGCTTGGTTTTCCTGCTGAAGCCTCTGCTCATCTGAATTTGCCTCTCCGGCCTTAATCCTCCGAAGCATTCATTCTTTCGTCCTCGTCAGAGGGCAGATGTACAAGGCTTAAGTGCGGCCCTGACTTTTCCGGAGGCAAGCGGTAATCATTTCCATTTTTTATCCGTTTAAGTTCTTGATTTTTTTATCGGTTGTGCTATACTAACCGCTGTCGGCGCACTGAAACAAGCCGAAAAGGCGGCTCTGTCTGCCGCTCTGAGATCTGCTCCGTTTCCGTGTGAGCCTTCTTATCTGTTCGTTCATGTCCGCGTTATGGACGGCTATAATATGGATTTCCAGGAATAATACATAAGGAGATGGCGTTACATGAAAAAGACAAACTCAAAGAAGCTCCTGACGCTTGCAGTAGTACTGGTGGTGGCTGTGGCAATTGCTGTGGTGGTTGTCCTTACACAGTCCGGAGGAAATGAACCCGAAGCTGCCGGGCAGTGTACCTTCTCCATCACCTGCACCGGGATGGTAGAGGGACTTGACAAGCTGGACGAGAATGTGGCGGCCCTTGTTCCCGAGGATGGTCTGCTGCTGCCGGAAACGGAGACGGATTTTTACGATGGCGAAACTGCCTTTGACGTATTAAAGCGCCTCACTGAGGACAATGACATTCAGATGGAGTACAGCGGCAGCGGCGAAACTGCCTACATAGAGGGCCTTGGTAACATTTACGAGGGGGACGCCGGCGGCTACTCCGGCTGGATGTACCTGGTGAACGGCGATTTCGCTCCTGTCGGATGCGGTGCCTATACCATGCAGGATGGGGATCAGGTGGAATTCCAATTCTATTGTGACTTTGGCGAATGATCTTATGAGGCGGACTCTTGACTCCCTGCATCCGGCTGTTACGGCGATATATTTTATCTCTGTACTGCTGATGACGATGCTGTGTATGGATCCGGTATGCGTAGTGGAGTCGCTGTGCGTGGGGTCGCTGTGTCTTGGGGGTCTTGTCGGCTTTGGTAAAACTTTCCGGAGATTAGCTCTCCTTCTTCCTCTGGCGCTGGCCGTGGCTGCGGTCAACGCGGCGTTTAACCATCGCGGCGTTACACGCCTGGCGACACTTCCAAGCGGGAACTGGCTGACTTGGGAGAGCGTGCTTTACGGGCTCACCGCCTCCGGTATGCTGATTGCCGCACTGATCTGGTTTGCAGCGCTCTCCGAGGTGTTGACCTCGGACAAGCTCATCGCTCTCATAGGACATGTCCTGCCGCGGCTGGCGATGGTACTGTCCATGGCTCTCAGGCTGACACCGCGGCTCAGCGAACGGTTCCGCGATGTGAGCGACGCGCGTTCTGCCGTGTCCGGGAAAGCAGATTCCCGTCGCGGGCGCGTCCTGGAGGCGATGACTGTCTTCTCCGCAGCGCTGACGTGGGCCATTGAAAACGCGGCTGAAACGGCGGAGAGCATGAGAGCCCGGGGCTATGGGCTTCCCGGACGCTCCGCCTATTCGCCCTACCGCTTTACAAAGCACGACGCGTCGTGCCTTCTCTGGCTGCTTATTTGCCTGGCTGCTGTTGCGGCTCTCGCGCTTGCTGACAGCTTCAGCTTCAGTTTTTATCCGTCAATCGACGCAGCCCCCTGGGAAAAGCGCGGAACGGCGGCGGTGGTCACGGCCGCGCTGGGACTGTCACCGTGGCTGTGGACTTCGTTGGAGGGACTGCGATGGAAGCTTTCCGTGCGGAACAATTGACCTTTTCATACCTGGAAGCAGACGCTCCAACTTTGCGGGACATCAGCTTCTCCGTTGAACGGGGTGAGCTTGTCCTGCTCTGTGGGCCGTCGGGCTGTGGAAAATCCACTTTGCTCAGGCAATTCAAACCCAGTCTCTCGCCGGCAGGCAGGAGACTGGGTGCTGTGTATTTTAACGGCGCGCCTGTGGAAAGCCTCTCACACCGTGAGGACGCGTCGCAGCTTGGCTTCGTCCTGCAGTCGCCGGAAAACAGTCTTGTGACCGACAAAGTGTGGCATGAGCTCGCCTTCGGGCTTGAGAGTCTCGGTCTGCCCACAGCGGAGATACGTCGGAGAGTGGCGGAACTTGCCGCGTTTTTCGGTCTTGGAAGCATCCTGTCGGAACCTGTGAGCCGGCTGTCCGGCGGACAGAAGCAGCTGGTATGCCTGGCGTCAGCTCTGGCGCTTGAGCCGGAGGCACTGCTTCTGGATGAGCCAACAGGTCAGCTGGACCCGGTGGCGGCAGCGTCGCTTATCGGACAGATCGCCCGGGTGAACAGTGAGCTCGGTATAACGGTAATTATTTCGGAGCAGAGGCTTGAAGAATTGTTTTCACTGGCAAACCGGGTACTCGTGCTGGAAAATGGCTGTCTGGTGGTGGACGGCTCTCCGTCAGAGGCGGCATTGGCAGTAACGCGCGGACATCCTGAGCTGGTGAGGCTGTTGCCCACTGCCCCGCGGCTATGGGGGCAGGTTGGCGGGGGGCAATGTCCGGTCTCAGTGCGCGATGGGCGGAAATGGCTCGAAGGAGTTCTGTCGAACAGAAGCCTTTGTACTGTTGCTTCACGGAATCGTCAGAGCACCGGACAGGATGCTCTGCGCGTAAAAGACGTATGGTTCCGTTATGCGCGTGACGGCAGCTTTGTATTACGTGAGCTGTCCATGGCCGCTGAAAAGGGTGAGTTTTTTGCGCTGTTGGGTGAAAACGGCTCCGGAAAAACGACTGCTCTCCGGCTGCTTGCGGGACTTGCGAAGCCCGAACGTGGGAAAATCAGCGTCACGGGCAGGGTTGGACTTCTGCCGCAGGACCCGACCGCGCTTTTCTGCCGTGACACTGCGCTTGAGGAGCTTCTGGACGTGTGCAGTGATCGGGATAGGGCTCTTGAGCTGGCCGGAATCTGCGGCATTCTTCCGCTTGTGGATCGGCATCCCTACGACCTTTCCGGCGGTGAAAGGCAGCGCCTCGCGCTGGCAAAGCTGCTTCTGCTTTCTCCGGGGATACTTCTGCTGGATGAACCGACAAAGGGTCTTGATGGTGATTGCAAGGCTTCCCTTGGACAGCTTTTATGTACGCTCTGTCGCGAAGGGCGGACGGTAATACTGGTCACTCACGACGTGGAATTCGCCGCTGAATACGCTGACAGGTGTGCGCTGCTGTTTGATGGCGCTGTCACTGCCGAGGGTACCCCGGGGGAATTTTTCTCCTCCGGGAGCTTCTACACTACCAGCGCTGCCCGTATGTCCCGAGGGCTGCTGCCTGGAGCGGTCACAGGAAGGGACATTCTCGCCTATTTCGGTCTGTCCCCCGCTGAGCCTCCCGCTGATGCGCCTGGCGGTACGCCCGGGACACCCTCAAGCGACGGTCCCACGTCAGTTGCCACTAAACGAAGGAGGCCTCCTCTCCAGGCGCGCACGGTTACAGGCATCGTTATAACGCTTATGCTGATCCCGCTGACAATTCTTGTCGGATGGCATATGCTGGGCAGTCGTAAGACATTTATCATCTCAACGCTTGTGCTTCTGGAGGGAATGGCTCCCTTTTTCATGGCCTTTGAGGGCAGAAAGGAACCGCGCGCCGTGGAAGCCGCAGTGTTGTCGGTCATGTGTGCGCTTGGCGTGCTGGGAAGAGCTGTTTTTTTCATGCTCCCTGAGATCAAGCCGGTGATGGCTCTGTCGATCGTGTCCGGCGTGGCTTTCGGCGGAGAAGCGGGATTCATTACAGGCGCTGTGACAATGCTTGTGTCAAATATGCTGTTCTCTCAGGGGCCCTGGACGCCATGGCAGATGTTCGCAATGGGCCTCACAGGCTTTTTCGCCGGGGTTCTGAGCCGTCTGGGTCTTCTGCGCGGCAGAATATCTCTGAGCATATATGGGGCAGCTGCGGCGGTATTTATCTACGGTGCATTGCTGAACGCAGCTTCCGCCCTTCTGTGGATGGGGGACATTAACAGGAATACTTTCCTCGCAACCATGGCCGCAGGTATACCAATGGACCTGCTCCACGGCCTTGCCACGGCGGTATTCCTCTGGGTATTATCAGAACCAATGCTGAAAAAGCTGAACAGAGTGAAGGTGAGATTTGGCATTGCGGCATGTGACCCATAGATGTCAGAAGGAGCCGGAAGCTTACCGTCCTGGCAGTGTGCATGGTGCAGAACAGTAATGCGTCGCGCTGTGTTGTCGACACTCATAGAGCTTTTCTGCACCTCTTTTACCTTTCGGTGAAAGAAACTGTTGCGAAAACTGGATATGTATTGTATAGTATGTATGCCTAAAATCAGGGGACAAGGGAGAGAGTGTATTATGTCAAAGGACAAGGTCATTAAATATCCCAAAAACAAACCCGGACGCCGCATACACGGGCTGGCTCCATATCTAACGTTTACGCCATTCGTCATGCAGACGCGCGGCGACGCGTCTAATTACTTCAGGGACAGCGTAGAGATTTCACACGCTGAAAAGTTTCTCAGGGCCAAACGCGCCGAGGGTATGAAGGGACTCGGCATGCTTCATCTGTTCATCGCGGCATACATACGTGTTGTAAGTCAGAATCCCTACCTTAACCGATATGTCACAGGGCAGCGCATCTATTCACGGAAAAACATCGAGGTTGTTATGACCGTCAAGGAGAGCCTGACTGAACAGGCAGAGGCGACTTCCATAAAGGTCATTTTCTCACCAACGGACACTCTTCAGGATGTCTATAACAAGATGAACGCAATGATTGACAAGGTCAAGGAGAGCGCTGAAAACTCCACAACCGATGTAGCCGCAGTGCTCATGAAGATCCCTCGACTCATTCTCCGGTTTGTGGTGGGACTTCTGAAGCTGCTTGACTACTTCAATCTGCTCCCGCAGGCCCTTCTGGACGCCAGTCCGTTCCACGGGTCGATGATCATAACGAACATGGGTTCACTCGGCATACCGCCTATCTACCACCACCTGTACAACTTTGGAAATCTGCCCATCTTCATTTCCTTTGGCATCAAGCGCCGTGCTTACGAGCTGAACAAGGACGGATCGTGCTCGGAACGGCGTTACCTGGACTACGCTATGGTCTGCGATGAACGTATTTGCGACGGCTTCGGCTACGCGCAGGGCCTGAAGCTCCTGAAGGACTGCCTTATGCACCCGGAACAGCTGGAATCGCCGCCTGAGAAGGTTGTCCAGGATATATACTGAGCGGAAACTGACGCACCAAAGCCGGAGTGTGCGGATTTTCTGCTCCGCGGTCAATACCTGGAATCTGTGAGCAAGGGCTTGGGGTGTCTTTAGTATTTTACGAGCACGATACTCCGATACCCCGTATGGCATTAAAGCCGCTTAAAGGGACAAAGTGGCCTCCGCAGGCATTTCAAGTGTGTCTGCGGAGGCCGTAATTTATTATCTGGCTGTGGGCGACAGCAACAGGAGAACTGAATCTGGATGAAGGGTTTTTGATGTGAAAAGGGTTTTGAAGGTTTTATGAAGGAGTTTTGATGTAAGGCCATTTGCCCACAGCCCACGTCATCAGAGCATTACAATTTATCTTTGTTGTGGCAGTGCTGAGCGTTTGGACAGCTCCCGCAGCCGCAGCCGCAGGAATCGCCCTTTTTACGTTCTTTCAACAGTCCCATCACTGCCGCCGCTGCAATCGCCGCGACTACAGCACCTACCAGCAGTGTTGGCAATAAAGACTCAAGCATGGATAGACGCCTTCTTCGATACAGGAACCCCATCTTCATCATAAGGATTCTTCCTGAAGAGCATGTACAGCACCCCGGCAAGCAACAGCAGCGCGACTACAGTCAGGATTCCAAACCCACCGCCTGTGAACAGCATGCCCAGCTGGTAAACTATCAGAGAGACTACATATGCAAATCCGCACATATACCCTATGGCAGCCCATGTCCACTTGGCATTATTCATCTCCCGGCGAATAGCTCCCATTGCAGCGAAGCACGGTGCACACAGAAGGTTAAAGATCATGTAGGAGTAAGCCGCAAGCCCGGTGTAGGAAACAGCTACCTCTGCTGAGAGGTTTCCCGGATAGAGCACTGCAAAGGTCGCAACTACATTTTCCTTGGCGATAAGCCCGGTAAATGTGGCAACAGCTGCCTTCCAGTTGCCGAAGCCCAGAGGAGTGAATATAAAGGCTATGGCGCTTCCTATGGCGGCGAGAAGTGAGTTATTGTTGTCGGCCACAGGTCCGAAATGCCCGTCAACTACCCCGAAGCCCTGGAGGAACCAGAGGACAATACTTGAGAGCAGAATGACCGTTCCAGCACGCTTTATAAATGACCATCCACGCTCCCAGGTCGCGTGAAGGACATTCTTCGCTGAGGGAATATGGTAAGCCGGAAGCTCCATAACGAACGGCGCCGGCTTTCCGGCGAACGGTTTCGTCTTCTTCAGCGACACACCGGTTACAATCACGGCAGCAATACCAATGAAGTATGCGGATACAGCCACTAACGCTGATCCTCCAAAAAGCGCTCCAGCGAAGAGAGAGATTATCGGAAGCTTTGCGCCGCACGGCATAAAGCCGGTAGTCATAATAGTCATTTTCCGATCCCGATCCTGCTCAATGGTTCTTGACGCCATAATGCCAGGCACACCGCAGCCAGTTGCAACAAGCAGTGGAATAAAGGACTTGCCCGAAAGCCCGAAACGCCTGAAAATACGGTCCATGATAAACGCGATTCTGGACATATATCCCACATCCTCCAGGATCGCCAGAAGCAGGAACAGCACCAGCATCTGCGGGACGAATCCCAGCACGGCGCCAACGCCTCCAACAATACCGTCCAGAATGAGGCTGGTCAGCACTTCATTGCAATGTATTCTGTCAAGCAGGTTCTCCAGGAGCACCGGGATGCCCGGTACCCAGGTGCCGTAATCGCGAGGGTCAGGTCCGTCCTCGCCAAAGCCTGCTACTACGATCTCCGCCTCCGCCACTGACTCAGCAGTGACCTCCTCAACTGTCGTCTCGCCGGTCTCGTCATCGTAGAAGTAGACCTCGCTTTCCCCTGCTTCGCTCGCTTCCAATATGGCGCTCGCTTCCTCGAACGCGCCTGAGTCCTCCTCCCAGGCGTCAGTGTCCGCTGTGAAGGGCACAAACCAGCCGTCACCGAAAAGTCCGTCATTGGCCCAGTCCGTGAGCGTCGTACCTATGGACACCGGAAATCCACCCATTGCCAACGCGTACACCAGAAACATAACTGCCACAAATATCGGAAGAGCAAGTATCCGGTTAGTGACTATCCTGTCCACTTTGTCAGAGGCGCTCAGCTTTGTGCCGCTCTGTTTTTTCTTTACGGCAGAATCTACCACCTTTGCTATGTAAGCGTACCGCTGGTTTGTTATGATGCTCTCGGCATCGTCGTCCATCTCGCGCTCGCAATCCTTGATATGTGTCTCGATATGCTTGAGCAGGTCATCCGGCAGCTTCAGCTCCTCAATCACCTTTTTGTCCCGCTCAAAAAGCTTTATTGCGTACCATCTCTGGAACCTGGTATCCACCTTGCCCTCAAGCGACTCCTCGATATGAGCGATGGTGTGCTCCACGCTCCCCTCAAATACTGCGGGGCACTGTGGAACGCCGCCTTCTCTTGCCACCGCCACTGCCCTGTCCGCTGCCTCCCTGGAGCCGTCCCCCTTCAACGCGGACGTCTCTACAATCTCACAGCCCAGAGCCCGGCTCAGCCTGGATACATCTATCTTGTCCCCATTTTTCCTCACCAAGTCCGACATGTTCAGCGCTATTACCACGGGTATCCCGAGCTCTATGAGCTGTGTGGTCAGATACAGATTCCGCTCTATATTTGTCCCGTCAACAATGTCCAGAATGGCGTCTGGGCGCTCCGTCACCAGATAGTTCCGCGATACTACCTCCTCAAGCGTGTATGGCGAGAGAGAATAGATCCCGGGCAGGTCCTGAATAATCACGTCCTTCTGATTTTTCAGTTTCCCTTCCTTCTTCTCCACCGTTACGCCCGGCCAGTTGCCAACGTATTGGTTGGAACCTGTCAGGTCGTTGAACATGGTGGTTTTGCCGGAGTTCGGATTTCCGGCAAGCGCAATTTTGATTTCCATTTTTTCACTCCTTCTTTCGGCCAGAAGTTAGATTTTGCTAACTTCTGACGTCAAAAATACGACTCCCCGCTTCTTTACGCAATTTCTATAAACTCAGCGTCACTCTTGCGGATTGACAGCTCATAGCCCCGTACAGTCACCTCTATCGGATCACCAAGCGGCGCTACCTTACGCACATAGATCTCAGTTCCCTTTGTCACTCCCATATCCATGATGCGCCGCTTCAATGCACCCTCGCCATGAAGCTTCAATACCGTCCCGGTCATACCCACCGGCACATCCCTCAATGTCTTCATCTGAATAACCTCCTCCTAATCCACAAATATTCTGCCTGCCATAGAACTGTCCAGCGCCACCCGGGTATCCTTCACCGAGAGAATCAGATTCCCTCCCAGCCTCGTCACAACGCTGACCCGCTCTCCTATAACAAAACCAAGCTCATGGAGATGCTGCCGAACCTCGTCGCGGCCTGTGATCTTGAGGATAGTGTATGTCTCCCCTGTATCTGCCATCGTCAGCGGCATTGTAGATGCTCCTCCTTGTAATCAGGTCTCACTAATCCAATACCTGCAGAACAGTTAGTCTTTCCTAACCTTCGGGAATTCTACCACGCTGCGCCTGTATTGTCAAGGGGGTAATGAAGGTTTTTTCGCGAAAATATAAATATAAATTAAATTCTGTCACTGATGGGATTTTTCGGGTGACAGCGAGGGTTAAAAGTGGTACAATAGCAACGAACTGGCTATTGTACCTAATCTATGGCCGCGCTTTAAGCGCATGGACATTATAACCACGCTGGGTTCAGTTTTTCAGCCGCCGTACAGCAAGAAAAGGAGTGTTACAACCATGAAACCAACCATATCAGACTCTGTCCTCTACATTGGCGTGGATGACCGGGAGATTGACCTGTTTGAGAGTCAATACCGCGTTCCTGACGGGGTGTCCTACAACTCCTGGGTGATACTTGACGACAAAGTAGCAATAATGGACACAGTAGACCGTCGAGCAGCTGACCAGTGGCTGCAAAACCTTGAAGAGGCGCTCGACGGGCGCAGACCCGATTACCTCGTTCTGTCTCATCTGGAGCCGGACCATGGGGGATGTGTGAGTCTTGCCGCGGAACGCTATCCGGATATGAAGCTCGTTGGAAATGTGAAAACCTTTCTGATGCTTCCCAGGTACTCCAGCATTGATCTCACCGGGAGAACTGTCACAGTGGCGGAGGGCACATCTCTCTCCCTGGGAAAGCACCAGCTCACCTTCTACATGGCCCCAATGGTACACTGGCCGGAGGTGATGGTATCCTTTGAGTCAGATGAGAAGCTTCTCTTCTCTGCCGACGCCTTTGGAAAATTCGGCGCACTTGACTTTGCCGGTCCCTGGCTCCCCGAGGCAAGGCGTTATTACATAAACATTGTTGGGAAATACGGTTCCCAGGTTCAGTCACTTCTGAAGAAGGCAGCCGGTCTGGATATTCAGAAAATATGTCCGCTCCACGGCCCGGTGCTTGAGGAGCTTGACCCGGTTCTTCAGGTGTACGACAAGTGGTCCAGGTATGAACCTGAGGAGCGCGGCGTGGCACTCTGCTACTGCTCCGTTTACGGGAACACCCGGCATGCGGCCATGCTCCTCAGGCAGTATTTGGAGGAGTCAGGTGAGAAAGTCGAGGCATTTGATCTGGCCCGCTGCGACATTGCTGAGGCTGTGGCGGCAGCGTTCCGGTATGACCGTCTTGCGCTGGCTGCCACTACGTTTG
The DNA here is from genome assembly GCA_964411785.1 of uncultured Oscillospiraceae bacterium. Taxonomy (GTDB): domain Bacteria; phylum Bacillota; class Clostridia; order Oscillospirales; family Oscillospiraceae; genus RUG626. The sequence goes on along the minus strand of CAYPMJ010000022.1, from coordinate 467 downwards.
ACGCCGGTCTGTTTCCTGCGATGGAGGATTATCTGGCGCATCTGAAGAGCAGGAATTTTCAAAAGCGCACCGTCGGACTAATAGAAAACGGCAGCTGGGCTCCCCAGGCTGCGAAGCTCATGCGCGAAAAGCTTGAGGCCATGAAGTGCGTCAACGTTCTGGAAGAAACAGTGACTGTCTCATCGTCTGTCAAACCTCAGACTGAGTCTGCGCTCAGAGAGCTTGCCCAGGCGCTTGTGAACGCCGGCAGTCTTAATTACTCTCAGCTCTGATTAAAGGATCTTGTCCAGAAAGCTCTTCAATCGTTCGGTCTTCGGATGATTGAAGATTTCCGCCGGCGGACCTTCTTCCGTGACACGGCCGTCGGCCATGAATATCACCTTATCCCCGACCTCCCTGGCAAATCGCATCTCATGCGTCACGACCACCATGGTCATGCCCTCCCGCGCCAGATCCTTCATCACGTC
>CAYPMJ010000021.1:13474-22146 GCA_964411785.1 uncultured Oscillospiraceae bacterium | reverse complement strand
CGCTGCTGCTGTTTCTTTATATTGAGAGCAAGGACGAGGATTTCCTAATCATCCTGCTCGTGGTTGGCTTTTCCATTTTAAATCCTGACGCAACAGGAGAGGAGAGCTAAGGAAGCTTAAGAGGACTGTGTCATCGGCGCTCTCCGGATTTTCTCCGCCGGAAAAAAGCTCTTAAGCCTGAACTGCTCAAGGTACTCCTGCGTTTTCGCGCCTTTCTCACAGCAATCTCCCGCAATTTGCTCTTGCCGATCTGCCGGAGCTTCCCTAACGTCTCTCCTCTTCCTTGTCTGAGGGGGTACCATCGTCTGAATTGCCATCGTCTGAATTGCCATCGTCTGAATTGCCATCCTCCTGCGTTTCCTTTTCATCAGGCGTGGCATCGGCTTCATTCTCTCCGGAGGGAACCTCATTGCCTTGCGGCTTCTCTTCTGTATGCTGCTGAATTCTACGGCTCTCTCTTCCCCTTATGAGTATCACACCTATGGCCATAGCCACAGCGAAAGCTATAATCAGTACGATTGCCTTCATTTCACCGCTGGTAGTTATCAGAACAGCCGAAAGTCCCAGCACAGCGCTTATTGAGTAAAGAAACGCCACCGCCTGTTTCTGACTCATGCCCATGTCTATGAGACGATGATGGAAGTGTCCCCTGTCCGGCGACATCGGGTTCTGACCCTTCAGTAATCTTCGGACTATGGCGAAAGCGGTATCAAAAATCGGAAGTCCAAGCGCAAGCAGAGGCACGGCAAAGGAAATGATCGTATAGAACTTCAGAAGTCCGACTACTGATACACAGGCCAATATATATCCCAGCAGGAGTGCGCCGGAATCTCCCATGAATATCCGCGCAGGATTAAAATTGTATGGCATAAATCCGATACACGCACCCACAACTGCTGCCAGTATGATTGCCACATTCGACTGACCCAGCGTCAGAGCGATAATGAGCATGGATACTGAGGATATTGCCGAAACCCCGACTGCCAGTCCATCCAGGCCGTCTATCAGATTCACTGAGTTTGTAATGCCCACTATCCACAGGATAGTTATTGGCGTCGACCAGATGCCGAAGCCGAGAAAAGGCACGTCGCTGGTGAACACCGGGTTTGCAATCCACTCCATACAAACGCCATGCCTGACTGCCACCCAGGCGGCAAATATCTGGACGATGAACTTGAACCACGCCGGAAGCGGAACAATATCATCAACCATTCCCAACGTGATGATTATTATGGAACCTAACAGTATTCCCCGGACTTGCTTATCAATATCCGCAAACAGAAGCACACTGACGAGGAAGCCAAAGAAAATGGCAAGCCCGCCCATTCTTGGAATGGGGTGGTCATGCATCCTCCGCCCATCCTTAGGCACATCAACTGCTCCCACTCGGCAGGCTATCACACGTGCCAGGGGTGTCGTCACAAAGCAGACGGCCAGCGCCACGCCCAAAGACAGCGCCACATTCAGCAATATCTCCACATCTATTATCATTTCTCTTGTCCTTTGGTGTTTTCTATCTCACCGCTGGAGAAAGCCTATCTTCTTATAGACCTTCCTGAGCGTTCTCTCCGCCACTGCCGACGCGCGCTCCGCACCTGAGCGATACACCGACTCAAGGTAGCCTCTGTCGCTCAACAGCCTCTCTGTCTCCTCACGGATAGGCCTCAGAAGCTCTACTACAGACTCTCCAACTTTTTGCTTGAATGTGCCGTAGCCCTGACCGGCAAACTCCTCCTCTATAGATTCAAAGCTCCTGCCGGTAACGGCGGAATATATGGTCATCAGATTTGCGACACCCGGTTTGCGTTCAGGGTCATAGTGAACACAGTTCTCCGTGTCGCTGTCGGTCACGGCGCGTTTGAACTTCTTCATTATAATCGACGGTTCGTCCATCAAAGTCACGCGGCCAGTGTCACCATCATCGCTTTTGCTCATCTTTGCTTCCGGGTTCGTGAGAGACATTATCCTGGCGCCTATCTTCGGAATGTAAGGCTCGGGCATTTTGAACACATCCCCGTATATGCCGTTGAAACGCTGGACGATGTTGCGGGCCAGCTCAACGTGCTGCTTCTGATCCTCTCCAACCGGAACGTAGTCAGGCTGGTAGAGGAGGATATCCGCTGCCATCAGGCACGGATACGTAAACAGTCCGCCGTTGATATTTTCCGCATTTCTGGATGACTTGTCCTTAAACTGCGTCATACGCGCAAGCTCTCCGAACATTGCATAGCAGTTGAGTACCCAGCCCAGTTCAGCGTGCTGGTGTACATGGGACTGGATGAAGAGAGTGTTCACAGAAGGGTCCAGACCGCAGGCGATGTACTGTGCAAGCTGCTCCAGCGTGCGTCGGCGCAGCGTGGCCGGGTCCTGCCGGACAGTGATGGCGTGCATGTCCGCCATGAAGTAGTAACAGTCAAACTGCTCAGCCCGCTCCGCCCAGTTTTTTATTGCTCCCAGGTAAGAACCCAGCGTCAATTCACCACTTGGCTTTATGCCGGACAGCATAACCTTTTTTGTCTCGTTTTCCATATTGCTCCCTCACTAACTGCTTATCTGATTCCGTACTCCTCCGCCAGCCGCCGGAATGCCGACATAGAGCGGAGTATCTGCCCGTGGGACACGCAGTAGGCCAGACGCACATACCCGGGGCAGTCGAAGGAAGTTCCGGGTACCATCAGCAGATTGAAGCTCTTCGCGCGCTCCACAAATTGTTTGTCATCTGGCTCGGGCGTCTTCATCCACAGGTAAAACGCCCCCGTGGGCTTTACACATTGAAATCCAATCTCCGTCAGCCCATCATACAGGGCGTGGCGGTTTTTGTCGTATACAGCAAGATCCGTCTTCTCCTCCAGGCATTTTGCAACCACCCGCTGCTGCAGTGAGGGGGCATTCACAAATCCCAGAATACGGTTAGCTATTGCTGCCGCCTGTATTATCAGCTCCGCGTCATCCGCCTCCGAAGGAACCAGCAGATATCCTATTCTCTCCCCAGGCACAGACAGAGACTTAGACCACGAGTATCCAACGATCGTATTTCTATACAGTCTTGTGAGGAACGGAACTTCCACCCCATCATAGCAAAGCTCTCTGTATGGCTCGTCGGAGATGAGATATATCGGTCTTCCGTATTCCCTCTGCCTCTCCTCCAGCACCTCCGCCAGAGCTTTTATCGTATTCTCACTGTAGACGACTCCGGTCGGGTTATTGGGATTATTTATTATGAGCGCCTTCACCTCCGGGGTCAGCGCCTCCCTCAGTGCGGACGCTCTCGGCTGGAATTCGTCCTCCGGCAGGGCGTGGACAGCCCTCAGGACTCCCCCGCTGTTCTCCACGTAGTTTCCATACTCCAGAAAGTACGGGGCAAAAACAAGGACCTGGTCACCCGGATCCAGCAGCGTCCTCAATATCACATTCAGGCCGCCGGCCGCGCCGACTGTCATAATCAGATTATCCTTTGTGAAAGAGGTGTCAAATCTTCTGTTCAACGACTCCGCTACAGCCGCCCGGACATTGGGATAGCCGGCGTTTGGCATATACCCGTGCAGTTCCATAGGCTCCGTCTCACGGGTTATACGCACTATTTCCTCCCCCACCCGGCGAGGGGCTGGGATATTCGGGTTGCCCAGTGAAAAATCGTAGACGTTTTCAGGTCCGTATCGGGCGCTGAGTCTCGCCCCCTCTTCGAACATCTCACGAATGGCGCTTCCGTTCCGGACAAGATCCTGCATTCTCTTTGAGATCATTCTGTTTTCCTCCCGCGTTTAAGGTCTCCATCATTTCGCTTACCTGCAGCCGGCAATAGTGTACCACATCATGCCGTTTTTTTAAATAGCATTTCGATTATTTCCATTCACCCATCAAAATCTGAACCTCAGCTGTGCTCCGCCTGGCAGCTGTGTCGCCCTACTTAAAGAGTATATAATACCACACTGCCAGCGCCTCTCTTATATAGTAATTTGCCGTCAACACAGGCAGCCCTGAGTATGCGCTTCGCGCAGATACCCCATTAAAGCCCTCATCAAGAGCCATGAGCTGAGCTCTGAGAACATGATATCCTTCAGTTATTATCAGTACGTCTCCATCAAAGCCAGGAAGAGCCTCCAGAAGTTCCTTTGAAAATCTGATATTCTCCTGTGTACTTTCGGACTTATCCTCCAGAATAAGTCGATCCGGCGTCACCCCGCGCCTTGTTAACCATTCTCTCATACACTCAGCCTCAGAAATATCCTCGCCTGGCCCCTGCCCTCCGGACAGGACAAACATCGCCTCCGGATTCTCCTCGGCGTACTCCAGCGCTGTCTCCAGCCGGGCCTGCAGGGATCTTGATGGAACTGTTCCGTTTACCCCAGCTCCCAGAACCACCACATAGTCACCCTGACCGTCGGCTGATCTGGCCTCATGAACGAGGCATGCCTCAGTAACGAAAAATATGACAAGTCCAATAATCAGTCCATAGGTCAATATCTTTTCGAGGACGATACCCAGCCTTTTAAAGCGCCTTCTCAATACTCCAATGCCAAGGTAGGCAAGGATCAGCAGAGCCAATCCGAAAAAGCAGTCTGCCAGCATCCCATACCCTCGGAACGCCAGCCTGAACACTGCCCCGAGGACGACACACACCAGCGCAGCTGCAATGGAAGACAATGGTTTCTTCATCTGCGCTCCCCTTTAAACCAGCTTCTCCCAGCGCTCATAGAGCGCCGATAATTCATCCTCCAGTTGATTCCTCTCTTCTCCAAGTTCCATGAGCTTTTCATAGTCGGTGGCAGCGGCCTCCTGCTTCGCGCCATTTTCCTCAACCTGCTTTTCCAATGCGGCTATGCTCCGCTCAAGCTTTGAAAGCTCCCGTTCACGGTTCACCTGGGGTCTCTTCTTCTCCCGCTCGGGTCGCTCCTTAATTTCAGGCTGTATGTGCGGTCTCCGCTCCTGCAAGGCAAGATAGCGATCGTAGCCGCAACGGTAGTCATGCAGCTGTCCGTCAGCCAGTTCCCAGATTCTGGTCGCAAAACGACTTATAAAATACCTGTCGTGCGATACAAACAGCAGTGCCTCTCCGTAACCGGCCAATGCATCTTCTATCCACTCACGGGAATCGGCGTCCAGATGGTTCGTCGGCTCGTCGAGCACAAGCAGATTAACGTCGCCACGCATGAGAATACACAGCTTTAATCGGCTCTTCTCTCCGCCTGAAAGCTGTGACACCCGGGTCTCAAGCTCCTCCCCTCGAAAAAGAAACGCCGCCAGCCTGTCATAGGCCTGCTGCCGGGTGCAGCGTGCCTCCTCCATCATACACTCAAGCACCGTCTCATCCTCGTTCAAAAATGACACTCGCTGAGGAAGATAGGCTGTGCGCACTGATGGCCCGAGCCGCAGAAATCCCTCGTCCGGCTCAAGCTCTCCCATCAGAAGCTTCACCAGAGTCGATTTTCCTGTTCCGTTATTCCCGATGACGGCTACACGTTCCCCGCGTTCCATCAGAAGATCCACTGCCTCAAAAAGCCGCTTCTCTCCAAAGGCCTTGCTTACTCCCCGCATGAGCAGCACTTCGTCACCGTGAAACTCGGCCTCCTCAAACCTGGCCTTTACCTTCGCCTCAGTTCTGGGCCTCTCTGTGACATTAAGCCGCTCTATACGCTTTTCCATCGAAAAGGCCCGCTTGTGGAGCTTGTCCGCTCCCATGAACGCCCACAGATGCAGGTCATCCGCTGCCTTTTGCAGCTGACGTATTTTTGCCTGTTCCTTCTCGTATCGACGCAGCTTTTCCTCAAAGCGCCGGCGCTTCTCATCCAGATAGAAGGTATAGTTCCCACCGTAAAACTCAGCAACTCCGCCTGTAATCTCTATTACACGAGTAACCACCTGGTCAAGGAAGTACCTGTCATGGGAAATAACCAGCGCTGTTCCCTTAAAGCTCACAAGATACGTCTCCAGCCACTGAGCAGCGCTCATATCAAGGTGGTTCGTAGGTTCATCCAACAGAAGTATATCCGTCTGATCCAGCAGCAGCCTCGCCAGGTTAAGCCGCGTCTGCTCCCCACCGGATAACTCCGCAAAAGGCTGCTCACGCTGCTTTGTCGGGATGCCAAGCCCGTTTGCAACTTCATCACGGAATCGCTTCAGCTCGTACCCGCCAAGTCTCTGGAACTCTGCGGACAGATTGTCATACTCACGCATTGTCTCTGCGTCCGACACGCCCTGTTCCATCCGCTTCTCCAGAAACCGCATCCTGTCGCCCATATCTATGACACGCTGCTGCGCGTCCGTCAGAACATCCTCCCCTGTATACCCTGCAGGAAATTCCGGTATCTGTGACAGCACCCCTATTCTCTTTCCGGGGGCTATCGTCACTGATCCCTCATCCTGCTGAAGCTCCCCGGTAATTATCTTGAAAAGCGTGGTCTTCCCCGCACCGTTACGCCCGAGAAGCCCTATGTGTTCGCCCTGGTTTACGTCAAAGCTCACACCCTTCAGAATGTCCGTTCCCTGCTCAAACGCCTTCTTTATATTCTGCACACTCAGATCTATCATAGCAAGCCTCCATTAAGAAAAGGCCGCCCCACCTGGGGTCAGCCTTTCTTTGCGCCGCCATGTGTCCGGGGAGGGACCGCCAAAATTATTTCCTGCCGCCCTTGTCATCCTCGTCTGTGTCGTCCTTTTTGTCTGTGTCGTCCTTCTCTTCATCGTCAACGTCATCTATACCATCTATCTCCATCTCGTTCTGGCAGAAAGGACATATCAGAAACCGACGATCAATCTCATCCTCCTCCACTTTAAACTCCCGCTGACAGTATGGACATTCAACAGAGTACTCGTACTCCTCTTCTTCCTCTTCGTCGCTTACGTCGTCGTCGTCTTCCTCTTCCTCGGAGTCTTCATCCTCTTCATCATCGTCGTCGTCATCGTCGGAGTCGCTGTAATCGTCATCCTCATAAATTACTCTCTCAACGTCGCTGAGATCGTCCGAAACAGCATCCAGGCCTTCATTCAGCTCATCCACCTCCGACTCCAGATCCTCAAGGTCATATGCCAGATCCTCGAGGACGTCGATAATGGCGGAGAAGAGCTTCCCTTCCCCCTTACTTGTGTCAATTTCCATTCCCTCCGTAAGTCCCTTGAGATACGCGACCTTCTCAGACGGTGTCATTGTCACAGCCTCCTTCATGCATTTTTTACTTTTATGGCCGATGCTATCCTCAGCCCTTTGCCCTTTCCAGATACTCACCGGTCCTTGTATCTATCTTTATCCTGTCGCCCGGGTTAATGAAAAGCGGAACCTTCACTTCCGCTCCGGTCTCCAATGTTGCAGGCTTCAGAGTGTTAGTTGCGGTGTTCCCGGCAAAGCCAGGGTCCGTCTCGGTAATCTCAAGCTCCACAAAGTTCGGTGGATCCACTGCAAAAACATCCCCCTTGTAGGAGCTCACTGTGCAGAGCATATTCTCCTTCACAAACCGGAAGCTGTCGCCGAGCTTTGCCCCGTCGATGGGCTCCAGCTCGTAGGTCTCCGGATCCATAAAGTAGTAGAGATTCCCGTCCTTATAGGAATATTCCACTTCCTTGCGTTCCACAAAAGCCTCTTCAAATTTGGCTGTCGGATTGAAGGATGTCTCCGTCACAGCACCAGTGATGAGATTCTTCATCTTTGTGCGGACAAACGCCGCGCCCTTCCCCGGCTTGACATGCTGAAATTCTACCACGGTGACGGGCTTTCCCTCGTACTCAAAGGTCTTTCCGTTTCTGAAATCACTTGCTGTAATGGTGGCCATATGTGTTATCCTCCTGTAGAGTATTATTCAATGCCTTTTTTCTCAGATCTTCTCAGAGAACAAAAAGGTTCTTTCCGCTGCCTCAGGCTTCTGCTGCGGAACCCCTCCCGCTTATTCTATCGCATCTCGGTGTCTTTTGCAAGGAAAATTACGCACAAATAAAGGAAAAACCGCCAAATTTTTCTGTACTTTCTCCATGTCATGTTTAAAACAGGTCAAAACATCCATGACTTTGTCTTTTCTGCCGCGCTGTTCTGTGCTCCCCATGATGTTCATCCAGTGAGTCTGATGAGGAGCTTCTCTTCATGCGAAAAAGTCTGCAAATCGCTCTTAAAACGGCAATTGCACCTTTGAAATTCATATGTCACGTTTCCAGCTGCGCTTCTTCCCCGTTGGAACGCGAAATGGAAGCTCAAAAAAATAACGTATTGCAAGAAAAGGGTTCGTGAACCTTATCGGCTCCACAAGTATGCCTGTCACTCCCGCCAGAGAAGCAGCTATCATGTCGGTATATATCTGATCCCCCACAAGGGCTGTGCTCTCCCGGTTTCCACCGCACAGTTTAACGGCCTTGAGAACAGCCCCGGCGCGGGGCTTGCCCGCGCGCTTTATATACTTAAGTCCAAGTCTGCCGCACAGCTCCTCAGGCCTTGTCCCCTTATTATTTGACACAACAAAGAGCTCTATGTCGGCATTCCGGAGCATTTCAACCCACTTCACCAGTGCGGCATCAGGAACGGTAGTCGTATACGGGATCAGAGTATTGTCAACATCAAGCAGCAGCAGACTTATGCCCTGCTCCTTAAGGAAATCGGGTTCTATGTCCGTAACCCGTCTGAATTTAAAGCCGGGGAGAAGGGAAATGCTCATAACTGCCACCTTTAAGCATAGAATGAATAGGGAGGTCAT
>CAYPMJ010000021.1:0-13374 GCA_964411785.1 uncultured Oscillospiraceae bacterium | reverse complement strand
GCAGATATTATAACACAGGTTGGGGGAAAGTACACATGAATATTTATCTCTCCGCCCCCGCTGGAAGTGCCGGCGAGGCGTGCTTCTTCGGGCGTGTCTCGCTGATGGCCTATCGCACAGGCGCAGGGTTCCACCTTTATAGGACTGTTCTCCCGTCTGGGCATTTCCATTTGATGGATGTGGACTGCACAGGCTTCACCGGCTACGGTCCTCATGAGGCGCTTATTCTGGAGCTTCTGCGTGAGTGCCGCGGAAGAGGCTACAGCGGCGTCGTTCTCAGTCTGTCCGCCCGTCCCACGCAGCCTCTCGTCAGCTTCTGCGAGCTGGCCTCCCAGGCGCTCTCACAGGAGGGGATAGATCTGTATCTCCCGCTGACCTTCGCAAGCTTCACAGATAAGTCCAGACTTCTCGTGCCCGCAAGGATCCTGTCGTCCGGTTTTTCCTCAGGCCTTAACAGGCTCTGCTCAAGGTATGGACCCGGACGACTGGCTCTGGAGCTGGAACGGGTATACATAGATTATACGCTTCCACTTAAATCTGGCATGGGAACTGAGCTTTCTGAACAGGCCTGCCGTGAGCTTGCAGGATCCGGGCACATCTTTACATCGTCGGAGCTCGTATGTCGCTATGTCTCCTGTATCCACAGAAATCGCGTCCATCTTGTAATGTGGGATGACGCTGAGACGCTGAGGGAAAAGCTGAACATCGCCCAGCGAATGGATATTGCTGCCGCGTTCCTCTATTACCCGCACATACGCGATATCGCATCACAGCTTATATAAGGTATACCGATGCCGGTACGCTCTATCTGTCCACGTCAAATACCACCCTCAATTTATTGTCCCCTGATTTTTCTCAATAAGCTCCATCACGCTCCCACGCAGGAGCGCGTTTTCCTCTCTGGCAAGCTCCGGGTCCTCAGACAGAGTCTCTCTCGCCGCCTCCTGGGCCTCCCTCAGGACGTCCACGTCGGTGGCAAAGCTCGAAAGCTTCAGGTTCGGCAGACCACTCTGCCGTGAACCAAGAAAATCCCCCGGACCTCGCAGACGCAGATCCTCCTCTGCGATTTTAAACCCGTCACCTGTCTTACACAGGACTGTGAGTCGCTGGCGTGCCGTCTCTCCCCCAGCTCCCTCAAACAGGACACAGTACGACTTTGCGCTCCCCCGCCCGACTCTGCCGCGCAGCTGATGAAGCTGCGACAGCCCGAAGCGGTCCGCGTTCTCCACAACCATCAGAGTAGCGTTTGGCACATCCACGCCCACCTCTATCACCGTTGTCGCTACCAGAATGTCTGTTTCACCCCTTGAAAAGTCGGTCATTATACGGTTCTTTTCAGCGGCGGACTGTTTTCCGTGAACCATTGCAACGCGAATATCAGGAAAGACCTGCTCTGACAGAGTCCTGGCATACTCCTTAACAGATTTCAGTCCCTGAGAGCCGTCCTCATCCCCCTCCTCAACTGCCGGACAGACAATAAAGACCTGGTGGCCCTCCGTTACCTGTTTGCGGATGAAGCGCTGTATGCGCTGACGCATTGACTCTCCCACCAGAAACGTGTCCACAGGCTTTCGTCCCGGCGGAAGCTCATCCAGAACAGATACGTCAAGATCCCCATACATGATGAGCGACAGAGTTCTGGGGATCGGAGTGGCGGACATGACCAGGACGTGAGGACTCTCTCCCTTTTTAGTCAGTGCCGCCCTCTGCTGCACACCGAATCTGTGCTGCTCGTCGGCAACTATAAGCGCCAGACTCCGAAACTCCACATTGTCGGAGATCAGAGCATGAGTTCCAACCACAAGATCTGCATCACCCTCGCGGAGCTTCTGCAATACCTCCCTTTTTCTCTTTGCTGTCATACCTCCTGTGAGAAGCTCAACGCGCACCCCCAATGGAGTGAGAAGCAAGGTAAGGGATCTGAAATGCTGCTCGGCGAGTATCTCCGTTGGCGCCATAAACGCTGCCTGATGGCCCAAACTGCACACAGCCCAGCACGCAGCTGCTGCAACCACCGTCTTCCCGCTGCCCACATCTCCCTGCAAAAGGCGGCTCATCGGACGATCTCCGGCAAGATCTCGCCAGATGTCATCCAATGCCCGCTCCTGGGCGCCGGTAAGACGATACGGGAGCACGGCTTCAAGCGCTGCCCGGTCAGGCGGTACAAGCTTTATCGGCGTACTCACCGAACGGCTTCTGCGCAGTATTTCCAGCGCACATGACAGCTGGAAAAACTCCTCAAAAATGAGTCTCCGGCGGGCAATTGCAAGACTCTCTTCACTCTGAGGAAAATGCACGTTCTCATAGCAGAAGGGCGCCTGGGCAAGCCTGTACTTTTCTCGGACGCTCTCCGGCAGGGAATCCGGAAGGTCGTTTCCGCATACTGTCAGCCCCTGGCGTATCACCTTTCGCACGACACCCTGTGTAAGGCCTGCCGTGAGAGCGTATACCGGATAAATACACCGGGTCACTCCCGGCGGGACACTCTCCGGTTCAAAGGCGGGGTTTATAAGCTCCGGCATCCCTGGCCTTCCCCCCACGCGCCCATAGAAAACATAGTTCTCTCCGACGGTCAGCACGCCCCCTACGTAGCTCTGATTGAAAAAAGTAACAACCAGGCTTCCCGAGCTGTCCACAACCCTTACCTTCGTCATGTCAAGGCCCCTGCGTATATTGCTCAATACGGCCGGCGCAGCCACCATCGCCGCAACACAGACGCTCTCCCCCACGGTCAGTTCACTTATCGTCTTCAGCTGCCGCCTGTCCACATAGCTTCTGGGAAAGTACGCAACGAGGCTTCGCAGCGTCGTAACGCCAAGCTTTGCAAAACACCTGGCCCGCGCCTCACCTACTCCCTTGAGGTATTGCACCTTGGAATCGAGCCCCGCCATGCAGCGTCCCCCCTTATTCTTTGGAGAATTCTACCACATCCAGGTACTGTTTTCAACGGGAACTTCCCGGTTTTCTTGTCTCCGGTTCTAAATCATGTGTTTTAAGGCCTTTAATTCATCTATATGTGTGTTATATTGTCCGACAGACAGACCAGATGTGGCATGTGCCTCAGGCATTGCTTCAGACTATACTGTTTCGGACTCTGCCTTACGCATGTTTTCCTGGAAAGCTGTGCGCCATATAATTTTTTTGAAAAAAAGGAACAAACTAAAAGAATCGCCGTCTAAGCTATTGCGTGTTTCGATTGAATCCGTTATAATGGTGTGGAATCCTGTCGAAATACAGTAATAGTTCAGAAAGGACGGAAAAAGATGAAAAAGTTTCTGGCAGTTTTGTTAGCGATGGCGCTGCTCACTCTCTGTGCCTGTGGATCCGGGAATGAAAACAGCGGCACGCCGGAGGATCAGGACGACCAGGGCGTATCCCAGGAGCAGGGCACGCAGGCCGTTTCAAAGGCGCAGGATGAATCTGAAGGACTCCCGGGATCAGACAAGCTAAGCGTTCCGGACGCTTCAGACGGCCAGGACAAGAAAGACGAGGACAGCATTGATTCCGGAGGATCGGCTGTTGTCACCGACCCGTCTCAGGCATCAGACGACCCCAATACCTCCGGTGAACCCGAAGGGAACAATCAGCCGGATGAGCCTGACGACCCTGAGATCCCCGGTGGATCCTCAGAGCCGGAACCGTCGGAAGAACACAATGCGGAAGACCCCGCGGCCGTCACACTTGCATCAAGTCCGCTCACGGACATCCGAGCTGCGATTACAGAGGGTGTCCCCGACATTGACGAGAGCTATTCTGACCGCATGCTGGATGAGGCAACCTACCAGCAGATGCTTGTGGACTACGGTATCACCGAGGAGGATTACCCCTTCTCCGATTGGTTTGCCTTTGACACCTTCATCCCATATGTCGATGGCTATGAGGCGCTGCTCTATGAACCTGACATCTTCACAGTGGCGTTTTCTCTCGTTGTGATGCGTGTACCGGACGGAACAGATACAAAGGCCGTAGCCGCCGAGATGAAGGAACAGGCCAATCCCTACAAATGGGGCTGTGTTGACGCGGAGATCATTGAAAGCTACTACAAGGACAATGTCATCATTCTCATAATGCTCGAAGGCAATGATGATGACAGCGCCAGGATAAAGCACGATATAATGCGGGACAATTTTCTGGCGCTCTCCTGAAGGAAACCGGGAATTTACCGTCTGCTGATGGGCAGCGGCTGCATTCCAGAAGATGCATGACACAGCGCTGAATACATGGAACATGGGGAGTTTCCGCTTCTCTGCGGTTTTTCCATGGACAGATATCTCCGCTATTTCCACCGATTTAATCGGAGGCACACTTAAAATCAACATTTTTACACATTATTCAGAAAGGAATAAACACATGACAATTAAGAAAATCCTTGCATTGCTTCTTGCCGCGGCAATGCTGTTTTCTCTCGCAGCCTGTGCCGGGAAGGACGACGGTACGGACGACCAGAACCCATCCCAGGATTCCGTCGAAGGCAACGGTGACACCGGAACTGATGACGACAACGAAGGCGTCGACGGCAACGAGACCGGCAGCGACGAAAACGCCGGCGGTGACAGTGACGGCAGCGATGCCGGCTCCGACGACGGCGAAACTGAGGGCAGTTTTTCTGCGACTGCCTCAATGGAGGAGCTTATGGATAAGATCCTTGACGGTGCGCCCGGGCTCCCCTCCTCTCTCAGCTACACGGAGCTTACGCAGGAGGCCTATGAGGAGATACTCGAGCTTACCGGCACTGCCGCTGAGGAGTATCCCTTTGCAGACTGGTACAAATCCTACACGTTTATCGATCCCATCGACGGCGCGGAGGGGATCTGTGCGGAGCCCATGATGTCCTCTGTCGCATTCTCGGTAGTCCTTATTCGTGTTCCGGACGGCGCTGACGCTGAGAGCGCCGCTGCGGGGATGAAAGAAAACTGCGATCCGAGAAAGTGGATCTGTGTTTCCGCTGACCATGTCGACGCATTATCCAACGGCAACCTGGCTGTACTCATTATGGTTGGTGGTGACGAATCCACCTCTCAGGAGCGCTTTGACACTATATGCGACAACTTCAACGCCCTCAGTTAAAAAATATTCCCGGCGGGCTCTCTGCCCGCCGGGGGAAGGACTTAGATTATGCTTTTTTCAAGCGCCACCTTCCTGTACTGCTTTCTGCCGGTGGTTCTGCTCCTTTATTTTCTCCTGCCGGCACGATTCCGCAATGACTTGCTTCTGGTGGCAAGTCTGTTTTTCTATTTCTTCGGTGAACCGGTTTACGTACTGCTGCTGATTTTCTCCTCCCTGTCAGGCTGGCTGCACAGCCTTTACATCGAAGCTCACCGCGGAAAAAGGGGGGCTAAGATTGCCCTCATCTCCTCTATTGTCATCAACCTCGGGCTGCTGGGCTTTTTCAAGTATGCGGACTTTATCATTGAAACGGTCAACTCTGTTTTCAGAACCAGCATCCCGGTACTTGGAATACCGCTCCCTATAGGCATCAGCTTTTTCACCTTCCAGACAATGAGCTATACTATCGACGTCTATCGCGGCCAGGCGCACGCTCAGAAAAATCTGGCCACTCTTGCCACCTTTGTGTGCCTCTTCCCGCAGCTTATAGCGGGACCAATAGTGCGTTATACCGACATAGATAAGGAGCTGGAAAGCCGCAGCAGCACTGTGGAGGGTGTTGCTGCCGGAATACGGCGATTCTCCTTCGGACTTGGGAAGAAGGTCCTTATCGCAAATGTTTGCGGCGAGCTGTGCAGTGTTTTCAGAGAGTCAGAATCAAAGAGTGTCCTGTTCTTCTGGCTTTATGCCATTGCTTTCACACTTCAGATTTACTTTGACTTCTCAGGCTACAGTGACATGGCTATCGGATTAGGTGGAATTTTCGGCTTCACATTCCCGGAAAATTTTGACTACCCCTTCATCTCAAGATCCATAACGGAATTCTGGAGGCGGTGGCACAAGACGCTTGGCAGCTGGTTTCGAGACTATGTTTATATTCCACTGGGCGGCAACAGGGTGTCCAAGGGCAAATGGCTGCGGAATCTGGCTGTAGTCTGGCTGCTCACCGGCCTCTGGCATGGCGCTGAATGGAACTTTGTCCTGTGGGGGGCGCTCTTCGGAGTGCTGCTCATGGTTGAAAAGCTCTGGCTGGGCCGGATTCTTGACAAGCTGCCCGGGTTTTTGAGGCATATATATGTGATGCTGATTGTCGTTCTGAGCTTCGTAATATTCAACGCAGACGGCCTGTCTGGAATCAGAGAGGACCTTGGCGGGCTCTTCGGCATAGGCGGTGTCCCACTCGTCACAAGTGAGGCGCTGTATTACCTAAGAAGCTATGCTCTTATCCTTGTTTTCGCCATATTGGGCAGCACACCTGTGCCGAAGCTCATCTGGAACAGGCTTAAAGGTCGCTGGGGCGAGGCGTTGGAGCCCGCGGCAGTCGGGGTACTTCTCGTGGTGTCCACGGCCTTTATTATCAACGGTTCCTTTAACCCGTTCCTGTATTTTCGTTTTTAGGAGGAGACGGAGATGAAAAAGAAAAAAGATATTCTCATTATCGTCGTATTCTCGGTTATCATCTTTGGTCTCTCTATAGCGCACCTGGCTCTTCCAGACCAGCTCAAATCAAGTTCGGAACGCCGGAAGCTGGCGACTTTGCCTGAAATCAGCCTGAATGCGGTGATGTCCAGTGAGTTCAGCGATGATCTGGAAACATACCTTCTTGACCAGTTCCCTCTCCGTGAGTCCTTCAGGACGGTAAACGCCATCACACGCTTTTATGTGTTCCAGCAGAAGGACTCAAATGACATCTGGCTTGCCGACGGTCACGTTTTCAAGACGGAGTACCCTCTGAATGAGGGCCAGGTGAAATATGCTGCCGGATTAATTAATCGCATTGCAAATACTTACCTTGAGGGCAGTCAGGTTTACTATTCCATCATACCCGACAAGAGCTACTTCGCCGCTGAGGAAAACGGGTATCCCGCCATTGACTATGACAGGATGGTAGAGCTTATGAATCAGGGTGTAACTGAGGCGTCATATATTGACATCTTTGACACGCTGACCATAGATGACTACTACCGTACCGACGCTCACTGGTCGCAGGACAGAATTCTGTCCACAGCGGAGCGCCTTGCGGAGGGCATGGGGGTATCCGACGTGTTAGCCTCTCCGGAGGAATATGAGGCACACTCCCTTTACCCATTTTACGGGGTTTATATGGGTCAGGCGGCGCTCCCCGTAAAGCCCGACACACTCATCTACCTGACCAGCCCCTACACTGAGAGCTCTTCCGTCACCGGCCTTGAGGATACCGAGGCACCGACAGTTTACGCTCCTGATCGCATAACAAACACCGATGGCTACGATGTGTTTCTCTCAGGCGCACAGGCGTTCCTGACCATTGAGTGTCCGAACGCTGAAACCGATAGAGAACTGGTGATATTCCGTGACTCCTTCGGTTCCTCAATCGCTCCCCTGCTGCTGGGGGCCTACTCCAGGATAACACTCATAGACCTGAGGTACTTCAGCTCAAAGCTTCTCCCTAATTACATTACTTTCGATGGACAGGATGTGCTGTTCCTCTACTCCACAACCATCCTCAATAGTGCATCACTGCTGAAGTGACGCAATTTGTTGATATCCTATTGAAATTTTCACGTGGGAATGGTATACTGATTCACGAGACGGCTGTCCATGCATCCGTTTTCCCGGCGCAGCTATGCCGGATCAATAAGAAAAGAAGAGTGAGAATATGAAATTCAAGCTTAAAAGAATCATTGCCTTGATGCTTGCCCTTGCGATGGTCTTCGCGCTGGCCGCGTGCGGGGACGATGACGACGATGAAGACACAGACGGCAAAAGCAACAACAGCGCCTCCGTTGTCTCCAGGCTGGACCCAATGACCGAACCTGACGCGTATCTTGAGGCCGCGATGGAGGTTACATACCAGGACATTGTTGACAGGACAAATGCGGAGCCGATGATTTCGGTAGGAAATATCCTTGCGTCCGACTCCACAGCGCTCGGTTTGGAGATTGGCGCTGTAGTCCCATCCAGCGGCCTTGACAACATCAGTTTTTCAGGAACGCTCTACGGTGACGGCAGCGACGTTGATAACCTGAAGCTCCGCCTTGACGGAACGCTGAGCATGGAGGCCCAGGGCGCCAGTATCGCACTCGATGCCGGTCTGTACCTTGACCCGGATTTTGTGGGCGTCTACTTCCCGTATATCACAGGGACCGATTCCTTCTATGGCCTCCAGCCGCACGACTTCTATGAGCAGGCAGCCGGCAGCATATTTGACGAGTCTTCCGGCAGTATGTTCGGCGGACTGGATCTCGATTCGCTTAAGCAGCTTGACGATGCCATGGCATCTCTTGCAGATGCCCTGGCCAGCATACCCTTCGATACCATGCAAACTGAGCTGGAGGAGCTGGACGTTGATCTCGACATCTCCCTCTCCACCCGTGAGCAGAAGGTGGGCTACATGGGTTCACAGCTTGATGGCTACGCAATCTCCTCCAGCATCGGCGGTGAGCAGATGGCAGACATATTGGAGGACCTCTCCGGCAAGCTTTTTGCGAGCGAAACACTGGAGTCTGTTTTAAGCTTTGTGGAGAGCACAGGTGAGGTTTCGCGCGAGGAGCTTGATGATGCCATAAGCGAGGCCAGAGAAGAGATTCAGTCAACTGCGGATGCTCTCCGTCAGAGCGACATCTCCCTCGAAATTACGTATTACATAGCAAATGAGCGCGTTGTCTCTACCGACCTCATCCTCACCGGAGGTGACGACAGACTTGCGCTTGGCTTCGACTTCTACGGAAGTGATGGAAAGACTGTCTCCTTCACCATGCCCGAGTTCGAAGGCGTCAGTGTGTCATTTACGGAGACTGTGGATACCTCTGCGGGATATTCCAACATCACAACAGTTCAGATCACCGCTGAGGGCGACACAGTGCTGTGCACCTCCACGCAGACCTGGGACTCCGCCTCAGGACGCTGCAGCTTCTCCATGGTTATGGACATGTCGGGAGACGATGTGAACCCGGCGGACTCTCATGTGGAGTTTGAGCTTGACGGAACGCTTACCGTGAGCGACGGCTCCTTCTCCTTCGTATCCGACGAGCTCTCCTTTGACGTGGATGGCGAGGAGATCACACTGAATATTTCAGTCTCCTGCACAAAGGATGTGGTTGTTCCCGAGCCGGCTGAAGAAGTCAATATCTTTGAGCTGTCCGAGGCCGACCTTGTGGCTCTCATACAGTCGCTCTCCGCACTTATGTGAGACTGTAAAAGTCATAGTACGGGTTTTACCGGTTGACTTACCTGCCGTGCGGGCGTATACTGAAAGCGTGGGGTTGCCTTTGAACGCTGATGTGTGAGCCCTGATCGTTTTTATAATTTTTAAGGTGCTGAATTTGAGTCCTTTGGCAGGTAAAAAGGGGTATTCTGATTGGAGGCAAACACCCATGGAAGGTCGCGGTTTTCTCACGCCATTGAAGCATTTTCTCTTTCTCTTTGTCATCCTGCTGCTTCTTTGTGCATCACTGTTTCTGGCTATGAGGAAATCGCCGGCTACCGTGGAAAGTCCTGAGCCGCAGGAACCTGCTGTCCAGATTCAGAACACTACTGAGGTACAGGACACGCCTCAGGTTGTGGACACGGGACCTGATCTCTCAATGTATCCGGAGGCCCTTCAGGTACTCTATGAGAATAACCCCGATGCCAGGGACTATGTGATGGCTTATTTTGAGAAGAAGGATCTGAGCTATACCATCGATCTTAGCGAGTATGCCGGGTGCAGCAGCGTACCGCTGCTGATGCAGTGGGATGAGCGCTGGGGCTATCAGCAGTACGCTGGGAATCTGATGGGCTTGTCCGGGTGCGGACCCACCGTGATGTCCATGGCGTCCATATACCTCACCGGTGAAACGACCTGGGATCCGCTGTCTGTTGCCAGATACAGCGATGAAAATGGCTATTCTGTCAGCGGCAATGGTACAAAGTGGACTCTGTTCACGGATGGCTCAGAGGCGTTTGGCGTTGCGTCCAAGGAGCTGCCGCTCAGCGAGTCAACTATCAGGCGGCATCTGGAGAATGGTGAGCTTGTCGCCTGCATTATGGGTCCGGGTGTCTTTACAACCTCCGGTCACTACATTCTCCTGACGGGCGTCACAGACGAGGGCTTTACTGTGTGTGACTCAAACAGCTACGCAAATTCAGCAAAGGTCTGGGCGTACGATGAGTTCTCTGACCAGATTCGAAATCTTTGGGCGCTGACGGCGGCATAGCTTGTCTTTCAATGGTCACCGGACCTCATGAAAAGCAAAGTGAAGATGTGTGAAGATATGTCGGGTCTTCGATGTTTTATTACCGATCCGGACGTTTCTTAGTGATCCCCATAGGTTGCGGCGTGACTTAAGGTCACGTCGCTTCTTGGTAATGTAAGTACAAAGCAGCAAAGCGACGGTATAATTGGCCGTGCGCTTAAAGCGCGGCCTTAGATTGAGTATAATAGCCGCGTGGCAGCTCATGAAGTGACTTTGTTTAGCCTCAGTTTAGAATTTGGTAATATATTATTATTATTGGGGAAAACATCAGGAGGCAGACTCTATGTTTCGGATACTTGTGGTAGATGATGATAAAAATACAAGATTGCTCCTTAAGTCCGTACTGGAAGCGGAACAGTATTCGGTATTTACCGCCTCCAACGGAGAAGAGGCTCTGGACGTCATGGATGACGAGCATATTGACCTTGTTGTGCTTGACATTATGATGCCAAAAATGGATGGCTATGAGTTCACGAAATCACTGCGGGAGGTTCAGAACAACCTTCCAATCCTGATGGTCTCCGCAAAGCAGCTCCCGGAGGACAAACGAAGAGGCTTTCTCGTGGGGACAGACGATTACATGACAAAGCCTATCGACGAGGAAGAAATGCTGTTGAGGATCAAGGCGCTTCTGCGCCGCGCACAGATCGTAAACGAACGGAAGATTGTAATCGGTGATGTGGTTTTAGATTATGATTCCTTTACGGTGACAAGAAACGGCGAGACGCAGGAGCTCCCCCAGAAGGAATTCATGCTCCTCTTCAAGCTCCTGTCCTACCCCGGAAAGATATTCACCCGCATTCAGCTGATGGACGAGATCTGGGGTGCTGAAAGTGATACAGGGTGGGAGACGGTCACCGTTCATATCGGGCGGCTCCGCAAACGCTTTGAGGGCTGGAAGGAATTTGAAATCGAGTCGGTGCGGGGTCTCGGGTACAAGGCGGTAAAGAAGGTATGATGAATAAGCGGGAACGGAAAAAGCATCTTGCGCTCACCTCTTTGATATCTATCCTCATTTTCGCGATCCAGTTCATCACGATTCTGGCTGCGAGTCTTATTATTTATCTGCTTGTTCGGTTTCAGGTTATCACGGTAAAAGACAGCTTTCAGTCCAGTTTTGGCAGCATCATTCTGTATATGGTTATCATCAGCAATATTGTCGGTTCGGCTCTGGCGTACCTGTCCAGCAGAATTTATGTGAGGCCTATTGAGAATCTGATCCTGCAAATCGACCGTCTGGCGTCCGGCGATTTTAAAACCCGGCTGAACTTCGGAAAACCGATCTCCAGATATCCCACGTTTGCGCAGCTTACCGACAGCTTTAATAAGATGGCCTCCGAACTTGAAAGTACCGAAATGCTTCGCGGAGATTTTGTCAATAATTTTTCGCACGAGTTCAAAACGCCGATCGTGTCCATCGCCGGCTTTGCCAAGCTGCTGCAGCGGGGAAATCTGACAGATGAACAGAAAACCGAGTACTTAGCCGTTATTGAAGAGGAGTCGCTCAGGCTGTCCTATATGGCGACAAATGTGTTAAACCTGACTCGGGTTGAAAATCAGGCGATTTTAACGGATGTCACGCAGTTTAACCTCTCTGAACAGATACGTTCTTCTGTCCTTTTGCTTGCGGATAAATGGGAAAAAAAGCAGTTGGATTTCAATATTGATTTCAGCGAGCACATGATTTCTGCCAATGAGGAGCTTCTCAAGCAGGTGTGGATCAATCTGATAGATAACGCAATCAAATTTTCAAATCCCGGCGGCGTAATAGACATAGGCATCCAGGAACAGCATGATGAATTGACAGTGTACATCTCCGATTCCGGAGAGGAGATTCCGCCTGACGCTCAACCGCGGATCTTT
This sequence comes from uncultured Oscillospiraceae bacterium, assembly GCA_964411785.1. Classification (GTDB taxonomy): domain Bacteria; phylum Bacillota; class Clostridia; order Oscillospirales; family Oscillospiraceae; genus RUG626. Next base: position 1,189 of record CAYPMJ010000021.1, on the reverse strand, counting down.
AACAAGTTTTATCAGGCGGACAGCTCCCGTGCCACCGAAGGTAACGGGATAGGACTTGCGGTCGTAAAGAAAGTCGTGGAGCTGCACAGTGGAACTGTGTCCGTTCAAAGCAGCGATAAGCTGACAACATTTGCGGTCACGCTGCCTAGAACGCAATCTCATATCTAAATTAAGAGCAACAGCACAGCAACGGTGTCTGAGGAGCAATATCCAGAGATAATCACAGGAGGAAAAACGCATGGCTGCTTTAGACGATCTGATCAGCCAGATTCCGGACAAGTCCCTGCGTGAGCTGATTCACGACGAGATTAAACGGGCCAACAGCCAGAAGAAATTCGGCCTGGTATTTTAAGAGCATATGCCGGAAAACATACCGCTATACGATGCGCTCCAGCTTTTGGAGTACCTCTATGCCGGGAAGGTTGCGCCGGATAAACTGAAAACGGTAATTCGGCATCCAATACGCAAAGCCTGAAGCAGATGATACCTGCAGTCGCTTTGCTTATAACGCAATTTCATATCTTAGGTGGTAGTTATAATGACAGAACCTTTGCTTTATTCCCTCATAGGATATCTGTGTGGGAGCATATTATTTGCAAATATATTCAGTAAGATTTTTCACAGGGACGATATGCTGGAACGCAGTAAGGATCACAATCCCGGAGCAGCAAATGCCTACCAGTATGGTGGATTCTGGTGTGGAACCCTTACGTTGTGCGGTGATTTGCTGAAAGGGTTTCTGCCGGTTCATTTTCTCGTTCTGAGCATTCCGATTTCTGAGATGGGTCCGGCATATGTATTAGCCCTGGCATCTCCTGTGATCGGCCACGCCTTCCCTATCTTCAACCGGCTGCGCGGCGGGAAGGGAATTGCTGTCACATTCGGCTGCCTTCTGGGACTTTTTCCCTATGTGCTTCCGTTTGCTTCATTTACTGCTCTTTTCCTGTTCTTCTCCGTTGTCCTGCGGATTTCGCCGCATTTTTATCGGACTATTTTTGCCTACACAGGCACATTTTTCTCCTTGCTCCTGCTGAGGGCCGAAGGCATCGTGTGTATCAGCTTTTTAATCATCGCTGCTACGGTATGCTTCAGATTGCATCTCAGTAAAGAAAAAAGAGAGGACATAACGGTTCATTTTGCATGGATACACTGATACTGTCTTGCGGCACAGGCGGAGGACATGATTCCG
>CAYPMJ010000020.1:0-22307 GCA_964411785.1 uncultured Oscillospiraceae bacterium | reverse complement strand
ACACCTGCGTGTTTTCCGGCAGTTCTCCAAGGTCTTCACGGTTTACCGCATTGCCACAGGAGATGATTACATCAAGATTCTGACTGCCAAGAGCCTGGATGCACTTCCTGTAGAAATCTGGTCTGTCATTGATAACTGCAAAAGAGTGCTATTCTTTTCAATCGCCGTTCTCCTTATTCTGGAATGCCACACCGAACAATTCAGCAAATGCTCCTTTAGGCGGAATAGCTATTCCACGTTCTCTGTCTCCAAGGAGGAGCAGAGTGTCTCCCGCCCTGATTCCAAATATTTCGCGTGCCTGCTTTGGTATTACAATCTGCCCTTTTTCACCGACTGTAGCTGTCCAAGCGAATTTCTCCTTCTCTGCATTCATTTTTTTCACCTCATAAGTATGATTATAAGTATGATTTATATAACTTATCATACTTCTTTTCCTTGGAAATGTCAATATGATTTCGTAGATTTCAGCAATTTATAATCACGCCATTACCGTTCGATCAAAAACAGCGGGCATCTCACTTTTAGTAAGATACCCGCTCAAGCTGTATAAACGCTGATGTATAAGTGAGCCACTTCTATCTGTTTACCTGACTTTGCTTTTACTCCTCATCATCCCAGTTATGCCAGACATTCTGAATGTCGTCGTTGTCATCCATAAGCTCCAGCATCCTTTCAAATTTTTTTACATGGTCCGGGTCTGTAAGCTTCACATAGCTCTGAGGAACCATTTCTTCCTGGGCGGAGAGGAATCTGTACTTTCCTTCCAGTGCATCAGCGACCTTGCTCAGGTCATCAGGGTTGGTGTAAACCTGAAAAACATCTCCATCTGGAGCAAAGTCCTCAGCACCGGCGTCCAGTGCGTCCATCATAACAGCGTCCTCTTCCAGATCTTCGTCCTCGTTGTCTATCACGATTACGCCCTTCTTGTCGAAAGACCATGATACACACCCTGATGCGCCCATATTGCCACCATATTTGTCAAATAAATGGCGGACCTCTGAAGCAGTGCGGTTGCGGTTGTCGGTCATAGCGTCAACAATGACGGCAACTCCCTCTGGACCGTAGCCCTCGTAGGTGACGCTCTCAAAGCTCTCGCTGTTGCCGCTGCCAAGAGCCTTTTCGATAGTGCGCTTGATATTGTCATTAGGCATATTGGCTGCCTTGGCCTTGGCAATAACTGTGGCAAGCCGCGAATTATTTGCGGGGTCTCCGCTTCCGCCTTCCTTGACCGCAACGATCATTTCTCTGGCAATCTTAGTGAAAGCCTGGGCGCGCTTTGCGTCTGCGGCGCCCTTTGTCTTCTGTATGTTATGCCATTTTGAGTGTCCTGACATATAGTAAAACCATCCCTTCCAGGTTCTTTATCCTTAAAAGTTTAACACATATTTTTTATTCTGACAAGGTGTATAAAACCTTTATTTTTGCTCATAATATACTTACATTTAGGAGGTGAAAAGCATGCCCAATAAAAACTGCGAACAGAATAGCGATAATCGGCAGAATAACAATAATCAGCAGAACAATCAGCAGCAGAACCAGAAGAACAATAATCAGCAGCAGAACAGCACCAATCAGCAGAACAGAAGTAAATAACATAAAGCTTGAGGGTTTCGGCCCTCAAGCTTTTTTCAGCGTATCCTCGGGATCAGCAGCACGTCTCCAGCATTTACAGTCAAGTCCTGGGTCAGGCCGTTGTAAGAGGAAATAAGGTGCAGTGAAGAGCCGTATTTTTTTGCCAGGTCCCAAAGGCAGCACCCCCTACCGGCCCGAACTACAGTGATGGATGGCAAGGAGGTGTTATCTTTTTCTGCGTTTTCATCGTAAGCAAGCTCCTCAATGACTTCAAGCTCAACAGTTCCCTGATGGCGCACACTTATTTCTAATGGCACGCGCAGCTCTATCTCATTGCCGTTAACTGCTGAAAAACACTCCCCACATGTGGCAGTAACCTCAGATGCTGCTACTTGCATATCAAAATCATGGGTATACTCCAGCCGCTTGGATGCTGCCCAGATCGCTCCAGAACGATCCTCATACATAACAGATACGTTTATACCAACTGCCACTGACGTTGGTCCCTCGCCAGTACAGACAACTTGCGCCGGAGAGGCACTGATGAGCAGTACACTGTCTGGACTTTCAGATGGCATAACTCCCTTTACAGTGTCTGAAAAAACATCGGGATCCTCCATGCAGGAGAACCGCAATTCACGCTTAGCCGGGATTACCTCATACTTAGGGCTGTAAACATCGGAGATGTAGTTGAGCTCTAAATCTGAAAATGCCACACACTGTGCCACAGCGTGAATCTCCAAACTCAAGCAGTCGTTTCCCGCCTCTTCAAGGTATGTGCGGGATATATAAGCACTGGTAAGCATCAGGGACGCAGTAAACTTTACAGGCTCTGTCTCTGAGTCAGTTTCCACAATTTGGGAGAATGGTGTGGTAAAACGCTCCAGCTGTACCTTGTCGCTCTCCTTCATGCAGTAGGCCACCTCAGTAAAGGCGTTACCCTTGACTACAGCTTTCCGGCCAACAGGTTTGATATCATCACAGCTCAACGTAACCTTAGCATACAGTACATCCCCTATAGGCTCCGCACCAGATTTGAGCCGCAGCTCATCACTGAAGATAAACGTCTTCTCGCTGACTGCTGATGGCAGCAGAAGCGTCCGCTGTTCTGAACGTGAGAAAATATCAGGTTGCTCATCCATCCTGCTCACGAAAAAGGAACAAGGTAAAAAACAGTTAACCATGCACAGTAGCTCTGTTTTAACCAGGAGCTTTCTGGAATTTATCATCTTGGTATCCGCTGCAGTCACAGATAACTCAGCCGTTATAAGGCAGTCTGAGGTTATTTCTCCGCCGTCTGCTGTAACGGTATATGGTACATTTACATCCAGCTTCCGGATGCCGCCACCGTCCTCTGGCAGATACAGCACAGAACACTCTACCACCCCCGTGACCGTCACGCGGCCGGTATCCGCGTCCTTACTTCTTATGTACGGAACTCCATTCGTGTTTACAACCCTGAGAACATCCGGCTGAGCGTCCGGCACGATGACCTCCAGTATCTCCTCGTGTAAGAAGCGGCGGCTGAAAACAAGCTTGCAGTAATTGAGCCTATCGCTTTTTAAATCAAGATTCACAGGCTATCTCCCCTAACATAACAAAATCAGTCAGCACCGTGGCTGTCCGTCTGTTAGAGTATATGGGGTCTGTGAAAAAATAGACCTACTATCAAGGTCATGTTTGATAATTGGCAGGGCGGACTGTGACAAAATGTCCTTGCTTCAGGTAGTCAGGAGAAAATGGCCGTCCCATGCGTACCTGGTTGTACGTCGGGGAAAAATGCCAAGGCATGGCTGGAAAAGATCCGCGGTTTGAGTTCTGGTAACTTTCAAGCAGAGGCAGATTATGTCCAGCAGCCGTCCGGTATATACGACACAGCAATAGCTATTTCGTGAGATTAATATCGCTTTTTCAGGGCAACACCTCCGCATATGAGCAATACTCCAAAGAGAAACCACCAAAATGACGCAGGCAGAACCATGGAGAGCAGGACCAGAAGTCCAGCAGCAATCAAAATCCAGCCAACAAGCTTGCAATGTCTTTTCACAGAACCATCCCCCTCGCTATACCGGACATATGAATCCAGTATACCCCATTATATGTGGGACATCTGCAAAAAATGAAAAAAATCTCCTTTCTCTTTGTTTGCCTCTGAGAACTCGTCATTTGAGTCTTGTCGGCCTGTCCCAATCGGGGATACTCTGAAGCTGATCATAAAGACGCACATAGCTCTGATGACGCGATGGCATAATATCACCATGATCAACTGCTGCAAGCACAGCACAGCCCTTCTCTGTTCTGTGCGAACAACCGACAAAGAGACACTCATCTACATATGGGCGTATATCCTTAAATGAGTATTGAAGCTCTGATGGAGAAGAGAGGTACATTGTCTGCAAATCAAAGGAGCTGAAGCCTGGAGTATCCGCCACTGCCACTCCACCACTCAGTTCAAACAATTCAATGTGGCGCGTGGTGTGACGACCGCGACCAAGCTTGTCACTGACTTCCCCCGTTCTCAGTTTTAAAGAGTCGTCCAACGCATTCAGGATGCTGGATTTGCCAACACCGGAGTTGCCGGCGAGTACGCTTATCTTCCCACGCAGCAGCGACAGCAGCTCCGACAGTCCCTCACCGGTAACAGCACTGGTGCGGACAGTGGGATAGCCCACTGCTTTATATATATGGAATAGCGACTCCGCAGGATCAATATCACACTTGCTTAGACACACCACAGGCTCTACGCCCAGGTGTTCCGCAATGGTGGTCATCTGGTCAACGAGAAAAGGCTCTGTCACCGGTACCGTGTTGGAGGCCAGTATGACAAGCTGATCAACATTTGCTATTTGCGGTCTTATGAAGCAGTTCTTGCGTGGCAGCAACTCATCAATAATTCCCTCCCCTGCCCCAGACATGGATATTGTTACGCGATCTCCCACCATCGGGGTAACCTTCTCGTGACGGAAACGCCCTCGAGCCCTGCATTGAACTGTTTCCCCATCGACTTTTACATAGTAAAAGCCGCTTAACGCTTTATAAATGATTCCGTTAATCATTCAATTGAGTCAATCCCCCCTGTTCCTTGGCGTTTCCAGGCACACAGAGGCCACCTCACTCCTCCGTGCCTCCTTCTAACACTTCATCCTCCCAATCCGGTGTATCAGTAATGGGCTGTTCTATTGGTTCTTCCGGGCCGAGGGAAACGTAGAAGGTTACGATTGTATTCTGATCGACTTCAGTATTAGGTGCAGGGTCCTGGTCGTATACTGCCCCTATAGGAGCATCGTTGTAGCTCTCCACCGGGTTTCCAAGCAAATCGTTATCCTGAAGTCGTGCCATTGCTTCTCCCTGTGTCAGTCCCAGCAGGTTAGGTACATATGATGGAAGCAACTCTGGACCAAGCGACACATAAAATGTGATCTCCGTTTTTGCCTCCACCTCGGTATCCTTCTCAATATCCTGTTCACACACCCTGCCAGCCGGCACCTCCGCATCGTACCTGGTTTCGCATTTGCCAACGAGATTTGCCCGCTCCAGACGAGCCATTGCCTGTGACTCTGTCAGATTCAACAGGTCTGGAACCAGTGTTATTTCAGACGGTGGTCCGGAGCTGTAGGTAAGATATACAGTCATTCCCTTCACCAAAGGCTCATTATATTCCGGGTACTGTTCAAAAACACGTCCCTCCACAAACTCCTTGCTCGGCGCAGGATTAGATTCAATTCTGAGAGACAATCCAAGCTGCACAAGCTTGCTCTCAGCTTCCACGTAATTCATGTTGTACAGGTTTGGCATGAGAACAGACTTAGCTCCGCTGGATACTGTCAGCTTGACGGGTATCTTTGTATCCGAGACGAGCACTGAACGCTTGGCAGATGGATCCTGATTTATTATATAACCTTCCGGGTAGGTCTCGCTCTCCTCAGTCACAACAGAAAACTCGTAATATTTCGTGTAATCCGGGTTTGTGCTGACATCGTCATACATCTTCCCCACAAAATTAGGCACGTCAATTTTCGCCTCGTCCTCAGGGGAGAACCATTCTCTTCCAGCATAATCCCACATAAACCAGACAAGGCCAATCAGGAAAACCAAAATACAGAAGATTCCAACCAGGACAGAGGTGTTTCCTGACTTTTTTCTATTTTTCTGATATTCATCTTTTGTAACACGGCTTCGACTGAGGCCATTTCCGTGCTGCTTTTTAGGAATCGAGGTATGGGATCCATTAATGTCAGGAAGCTTTCTGGTATTCCCATCCTCATCTGCCACAGATGGAATTGTTGAGTAATTGAATCGAATAGATGGATTTTTACGGAATTCCTCCAAATCAGACAGCATAGCAGTGGCAGATGGATAACGTGTATTAAGGTTTGGATCCATGGCGTGCATGGTAATATCCTCGAGCCCGATAGGAATATCCGGGTTTATTTCCCTGGGCTGAAGAGGGACCGCACTTATATGCTGTATAGCTACCGCTACAGGCGAGTCACCCTCAAAGGGCAGACGACTCGTAAGCATTTCGTACATGACCACACCAACGGAGTACAGGTCGGAGCGCACATCTACAGCACCGCCCTTTGCCTGCTCTGGTGAAATATAGTGGACGGAACCCAAAGCCTCCTGAGTAAGGGTATTCTTCGTGGTCAGTAGTCGAGCGATACCAAAGTCGGCAACTTTTACGTTCCCGTCCTTAAGAATCATAATGTTATGAGGCTTTATATCTCTGTGAATAATTCCCCTGCTGTGAGCATGCTCCAGAGCCTTAACAATCTGCAACGTAAAATGCAGTGCTTCTTTCCAGTTCAAAATCCCCTTGCGATTTATGTATTGCTTCAGGGTGATACCTTCAATAAGCTCCATTACGATGTAATCCAGATTGTCAGTGTGATTCACGTCATAGACCGAGACAATATTCGGATGAGACAGCATGGCAACAGCCTGGGATTCGGCATGAAAACGCCGACGCAGCTCCGGGTCCTGTGCCAGGTCACTCTTCAGTATCTTGACAGCCACGAATCGGTTGAGTCTATGGCAACGGGCCTTATAGACAACAGCCATTCCGCCGGATCCTATTTTTTCCAGAATCTCATACCGACCGTCAAGAATCTTTCCGATATACATATCATCCATTTGATTCGCCTCCTAAAGGCAAAAAGTTGAAAAACATTCCCTATTCTCGGTAGAGGATAACCGTCACATTATCCGGCGCGCCACGTGATAATGCCAGATCCAAAAGTTTTTTACAGCACGCCTCCGCCGGCTCGTTTCCCCTGACTGCCTCCAGAAATTCCTCCTCCGAAATCACATTCGACAGACCGTCTGAGCAGAGCAACAGCCAGTCTCCGTGCGAGAGCGAGACGGTGAAAAAGTCACATTCCACTCCCGGGGCGGTTCCCAATGCCCTGGTTATGAGGTTTTTGTTAGGATGATGCCGCGATTCCTCTCTGGTCAACTCACCACGACGGATCATATCCTCAATCACGGAGTGATCCCGCGTGATTTGTCGGATGCGCTCTCCAGAGACAGCATATGCGCGGCTGTCACCGACGTTTAGAACGGTTGCTTCACCATCAGCTGCCATCGCGCATACCACGGTAGTACCCATTCCGGAACAAGCGGAGTTAGACAGACTCAACTGGTATACCGCGTCATTGGCCACATTCAATGCCCTTTCCAAGGCATTCTGCAGCGCCTCCCCCCTCATGCCCTCAGCCACGCGTTTTTGTACCTCAGCAGAAAAAACGGTCACTGTCAGCTTACTCGCCACATCTCCTGCATTTGCTCCACCCATTCCATCGCACACCAGCAAAAAGGCAAACCCGTTTAGAACGGAGGCAGCACAAGCGTCCTGATTCTGTCTTCGAACGATACCTCTATCTGTTATTGCCCAGAAATCCATAACTCATCCTCAGCCTTTTTCTGTTTTTTTATTTTCCTGGTTACGCCTGAGCTGCCCGCATGAAGCGTTTATATCCGGGCCAAGCTTTCGCCTGACTGTCACATTTATGCCGCTATTTTGCAGTATATTCATAAACCTACGGAGTGCCTCCGGACTTGACGGGTGAAAGTCGCTCTCCTTCACCTCATTCAACGGGATGAGATTTACATGGCTTCCCGTCCCAACAAGTTTTTCGGCCAGACGCTCGGCGTGCCAGGGGGTGTCATTTACTCCGTCTATCATGGCATATTCAAAGGATATGCGTCTACCTGTTGTTGAAAAATACCTTGCGCAGACTTCCAGTACACTGTCCACGCTATATGCTTTGTTCACCGGCATGATCTTAGAACGTGTCTCGTCATCCGGAGCATGGAGTGAGACAGACAACGTTAATTGTAAATGATAGTGGGCCAGTTTGTCAACTTTTTCTACAAGTCCGCAGGTTGAAAGAGAGATATGACGCATTCCTATAGCAAGTCCATCCGGATGATTCACCAATTTAAGGAATTTTAGAACGGAATCAAAGTTGTCCAGCGGCTCCCCTATACCCATCAGAACAATATTGGATAGCTTACACCCGGAGTCAAGTTGACTGAAAAGCACCTGGTCCAAAATCTCCGATGGTGCGAGATTCCGCACTCGCCCACCGATAGTAGAGGCGCAGAAAGCGCAGCCCATAGAGCAGCCCACCTGAGATGATACACAGACTGTGTTCCCGTGTTCGTAGTGCATGATCACACTCTCTACACAGTTGCCGTCAGAAAGTCCCCAAAGGTATTTTATTGTACCGTCCACCTGAGAAACCTGCTTTCTGACCACATGTGGAGATGTTATATAAAACTTGCTTTCAAGACGCTGACGCATTGTCACTGGAAGGTTAGTCATAACATCAAAACTCGTACAGCCTGCAGCAAGCCATTTAAATATCTGCTTAGCGCGAAAGGCTGGTTCACCATCCTCCCTCAGAATTTCTGACAGCTCCTCCGGCATAAGGCTCTTTATATCCCTCTTTATTATATCCGTTTCATTCTGCATATAAAAAACCCATCCGTATTTTCCTCAAAAGGAAGGACCACAGCCATTTTTCCTCCATATGGCGCCGGCAGACCTGTCTCTTCTGAAATAAAATCATTCCGTTCATCTAAAAATGCCTGTACCACCTGCTGGTTCTCCTCCGGAAGTATAGTACAGGTAGAGTAGATAAGGACACCTCCGGGCTTTACAAGCTTCGAAGCTCCCCTCAAAATATCAAGCTGCATTTCCGGGAGACCGGCAAACTGCTCCATTGACTTGTAACGTATCTCAGGCTTCTTGCGAATTACGCCAAGCCCTGAACACGGCACATCTGCCAGCACCACATCAGCACAACCCAAGAACTCTCTGGGCGGTCTCCTGGCGTCTCCAGCCGCTGCTGTGATACACGTCAGCCCAAGTCTGCGCGCGCCTCTCAGAATAAGCGGGATCTTATTTTCGTGCAAATCGAAAGCATGGACCTGACCCTCATTTTTCATGAGAACCGCCGCTGCAAAGCTTTTTCCACCGGGAGCTGCACACACATCCATAACCGTCATCCCGGGTTTCAAAGCAGCGGCCTTCACGGCGTACCACGCGGACTCATCCTGGACAAAAAAATCCCCTCGCTGAAAAGCATCAAGACGTGTCACATCTCCGACTCCCGTAAGAAGCAAAGCACCGTTGTTGGCGGGATGAAACGAGGCGCAAGGCCCTATTTCATTTAACAGTGCATCCGGTGTGGTTCGCATTGTATTGACCTGAATTGTTACAGGCGCCTCACTGTTATCAGCGCTAAGAATCCTCTCACAAATCTCCATCCCATATTCAGCACCTAAACGCTGAACCAGCCACAATGGATGGCTGTAAAGAACAGATAAGCGCTCCTCCCAGGTGTTTCCCTCCGGCTCCGGAAGAGACATACGGTTTTCTGCTACTCTCCGCAGGACAGCGTTGACGAAACCTGCTCCATGTTTGGAGTACTTTTTTGCCAGCTCCACTCCTTCAGAAACCACTGCCCTTGCAGGAATTCTGTCCAGAAAGCGGAGCTGATAGACTGATAAACGTAAGATATCCAGCACTGAGGCCTCGAGACGACTAAGTCCGGTCTGGCAAAAGCCGCTTATCGTGAAGTCCAATAACAATCTGTTCTGTAATACGCCGTTAGTTATTCTCCAGGAAAGGGCGGCCTCTCGCTGTTCCATGTTCTCAGATTTGACAAGCTTCGCAAGTACCATCTCCGGACGGGCCCCACGGCTTCTGTAAGCGACGAGCGCTTTCAAAGCCGCCTCTCTCCCGCTCATTGACATATTGGATGCCCCCGCAGATACTCACCGGCACCCATACGTTTTCCGCCAGGTGCCTGGAGTTCAGTTATGAGAAGTGCGCCATCAGCGCAAGCCACCTCTATCCCGCTCTTGCCAGCGGAAAGAACAGTTCCCGGAAGTGCAGTCTGGCGCTTAGCACACTCAGCCTTGAATATTTTAAATTCGGTTCCGTTTATATTGCCAAGCGCTACGGGCCATGGGTTGAGGCCATTTACAAGACAGACCAGCTTCCTTCCAGACAAGTTCCAATCAAGCAGTGCATCTTCCCGGCGAAGAGGTGGCGCAAGAGTAGCTTGCGACGGATCCTGCGGCGTCCGGTGCGCGGTCCCATTTTCTAAACTCAAAAGTGTGTCACACAGGAGTTCCGCACCAATAGATGCCAGACGCAGACGTAACTCCCCAGCTGTTTCACCTTCCAGGATATCTGTTTTCCGGATATCGATAATATCCCCAGCGTCCAGCTCCTCAGCCATGTGCATGGCTGTGACACCGGTCTCTCTCTCACCGTTCAACACTGCCCACTGGATAGGCGCAGCACCACGGTATTTCGGGAGTACAGATGCATGGATATTTACAGAACCGTACCTCGGATACTCGATAATCTCCATCGGCAGAATTCGCCCGTAGGCAACCACAACAATAACATCCGGAGAAAGCTGGCGAACCGTATCCAGAGCGATGCCGTCGCGCAGCTTCAACGGCTGAAAGACCGGTATACCCATCTTCTCGGCCAGCTGCTTAACAGGAGGTTTGGTCAGAACATGCTTCCTCCCTACCGGTTTGTCCGGCTGCGTAAACACTCCAACAACATCAAAATCGTGTTCCAGAAGCGCCTGAAGGGACTCCGAGGCAAAGTCCGGTGTACCCATGAACAAGACCTTCATTGGTGTCTCTCCTTTTTCTCTTCGTCGCTTTTTGCTTCCTCAGCCTCTAACTGATCCATCTCCTCGTTGGTCAGAAGCCGTTCCGCACGTTCAGTAAACAGATGTCCATCCAAATGATCGATTTCATGGCAGAAGCATCTGGCGGTCAAACCAGTGCCCTCCACCTCAAAGGAGTTGCCAAAACGATCCAGCGCTCTCACAACTACATGACTGGGCCGTCTCACAATCCCCCACACACCCGGCACAGACAGACAGCCCTCTGTTCCAGATTGTTCACCATCCGATTCGACTATTTCCGGATTTATAAGCTCTATTATCTGTTCCTCAGGCGGCAGTTCGTCCCGCTCAGTGTCAACCACCAGTACGGCGCGACGGAGTACGCCAACCTGCGGAGCGGCCAATCCAACCCCTTCAGCCGCAAGCAGCGTTTCCCGCATATCGTCCAGCAGGATGTGAAGCCTTTTGTTGAAGTCTACAATAGGTCTGCTCTTCTTCAATAAGATTGAGTCCCCTTCTTCGCGGATGTTTCTTCTTGCCATAGCATTCTGTCTCCTTAACGTTTATTCCACTGGTACAGCATCCACAAAAACTGAGAGTCCCTTGTTCTCACGTTCCTTATAAAAGGCCCTTATAATGTCGCTGACCCGATTCCTCAATTGACGGCTGTTATTGCAGAATAATGATAACTTATAACGGTATCGGTTGTTGACCTTGAGAACCCCTGCCGGGGCCGGGCCAAGGATTGAGAACCTGTCTCCAGATGCCTGACAGCTCTCCAGCAAGAGCTTCCGAATACGCACGCAGCCTCTTAACACAGCAGCTTCGTTCATAGCGCTGACAGTGATGGTTATAAGATCGCGGACAGGTGGTGCCGAAATCGACGTCCGAAGACGTATCTCCCGTTCATAGAACTGCCAATAGTCCTGCTTGGCAGCAAGGAGCAAGAGTTCATTCTCAGGGGTAAATGTCTGAATCACTGCACGCCCGGCCTTTTCCCCGCGACCTGACCGGCCTGCTACCTGAGTTATTAACGAAAACGCTCGTTCACCTGCGCGAAAGTTACCGGCGTACAACATCTGATCCGCTGAAACAACTCCAGTCAGTGTAACGTTCTCGAAGTCCAGCCCCTTGGCCACCATCTGAGTGCCAAGCAGAATTGGTATATTCTCAAGTCTGAACTTATCAAGCAGCGCCCGGTGCGAGCCTATTCTGGAAACTGTGTCTGTATCCATACGAATTATCCCCACGCCTGGGAACAGCTCGCCTAATTCCTCCTCCACCATCTGTGTGCCGGCGCCTATAAATTTGAGCTTCCCCCCACATTGGGGACACTCTTCCGGCAGCTCATGTGAGTATCCACAGTAATGGCAGCGCAGTCGTCTGTCCACTGAGTGCCATGTCATGGAAACACTGCAGTTTTTGCAAGTAAAGGTATAACCACACTCCCCGCAGACAACAAGGCTGGCGGCACCTCTCCTGTTAAGAAACAGTATGCTCTGTTCCCCGGCCTCAATATTTTTTTGAAGTTCATCATGCAGAACTGAACCGATAACTCCTCTGTATCCATGCTTCAGATCCTCCCGCTGATCAGCAATCAGGACATCAGGAAGCGGTCTGGCATTGTAGCGATGGGTGATTGTGCAAAGAGAATACTTACCCTCTTTTGCTGCATACATACTGTCCACAGACGGCGTAGCAGAACCAAGCAGCAGGAGCGCCCCCGCCTTGACGCAACGATATTTGGCCACATCCCTGGCGTGATATCGTGGAGAATTCTCCGACTTGTAGGTATATTCCTGCTCCTCGTCTATCACGATAAGGCCAAGCTTCTCCACGGGTGCAAAAACAGCAGACCTTGTACCGATAACCACTCCCACATCACCTGAGCGGATCCTCTTCCATTCATCCATTCGCTCGCCTGCATTGAGGGAACTATGCAGTACTGCCACCGAGTCTCCAAAATAACGAGAGAAAATGCTGACAAACTGAGGTGTAAGGCTGATCTCCGGGACAAGGACAATGGCGCTTCTCCCTGAACGCAGCGTTTCCTGAACGAGGAGAATGTACACTGATGTCTTGCCACTGCCTGTAACTCCATACAGAAGCGCTGCCTGAGGCTCACCTGAATTGAGGCGTTCTTTGAGGTCTGCAAAGGCGGCTTGCTGTTCATCTGTCAGGGTAATTGGTTCTGGTTCCGGCTCAGACTGCCTCATAGGCTGTCGGAGTACCTCACGCAGCTCACTTGTCACGAGTCCCTTTCGTTCCAGCGCAGCCAACGACGAGGCAGATGCACCGGTAATTGCTGTCAAGTCTGTCGCGGCCATCTCGCCTACTGACGACAGAAGCTCCAAAGCAGCGGACTGATGCGGCGCCCTCATCCGAAGTTCCCCGGCAACTGCGGCAGCTTCCTCGCCAGACACAGCCAGCGTTATAAATTTCTGAGTCTTATCGCCGACACGTCGCTCACCACTATTAGTAAACCACATTCCCGTTGGCAGCATTGTCCGTGTCGCTTCATAGAGAGTGCAGAAAAAATGATCCCGCATCCACAATGCCAGCTGAAGCTGTTCGCTGGAAAACATAGGTTCCTCGTCCAGAATTGCATCCACACACTTCAGGTTCTGCCGCTCCTCCTCCGTCTCAAGAGCCAATACCAGACCTTCACACCTTCGATTACCAGGTCCAAAGGGGACTGCGACCCGCATCCCAATCTGAATTATTGCATCCATTGGCGGAGGAACGACGTACGAATAGGGCCGGTCAATTGCGAATATAGCAGCCGAAACAGCAAGCTTCGCAATTACCCGCCCTGAAAGCTTGTCACCCATCAATACTTTTCGGGTATCTTGGCGCCTATCTTGCCTTCAGCTATCTCGTCGATAGCCAAAGATACGGGTTTCTCGTCCAGTGGAATACCCTCCGCCTCAGCGACCTCGGAAATTTCTCTGGCGCGCTTTGCGATCAGATTAACAAGCAGGTAACGGCTGTTGTCCACCTGCTTCAGAAGTTCTGGCATGGTGGGATATAGCATCATAACGGTTTCTCCCTTTCTGCTGAAGACAGCGAAAAAATAATGGTAAAAGGAAAAGGCTCACGTTGAGCCGTGGTACTTCTTTCCTCACAGTGACGTATTTGCAGATTCTCTGTTCGCCATTATAGAAAGGAGTTCATCAGCTGCACGATCCACCTGGTCGTTAACAATGACAAAGTCATATTCACTCTGAGCAGATAGTTCCTTGGCTGCGGTTTGAAGCCTCTGAGTGATTTTGTCCTCACTTTCTGTTGAACGTCCACGAAGACGTCGCTCAAGTTCGGCGAGACTTGGCGGTGAGATGAAGACAGAAACTGCCTCTGGAAGTTTTGCCTTAACCTGACGCGCGCCCTGGACATCAATATCCAGAACCACGTCAATCCCCTCCTCCAGCTTGTCCATTATAGGACGTGCAGGGGTACCGTAGCAGTTCCTGACATACTCTGCGTGTTCAAGAAGTTCACCGTCTCTTACCATCTGGTCAAATACTTCTCTGGTGAGAAAGTAGTAATCAATTCCATCTCGCTCGCCGGGCCTTGGCTCCCTTGTAGTAGCAGAGACCGAAAAATACAGTCTGTCCCGTCTTTGAAAGACCTCACGCAGGACAGTGCTCTTCCCACAGCCAGATGGGCCTGACAAAATGAAAAGGCGTCCTTTAGTCTCCATCCAACTCGGCCCCAATATCCTCTTGTTCCTCCTGCTCAGACTTTCCTGAGAGCCGTCCAGCAATTGTCTCAGGTTGAATAGCTGACAAAACTATATGACCGCTATCTGTGACGACAACAGCCCTGGTACGACGTCCATAGGTTGCATCTATCAACGTCCCGCGATCCCTTGACTCGTTGATGATACGTTTTACTGGAGCTGAGTCGGGACTTATGATGGAGACAATACGTGACGCAGACACCATATTTCCAAATCCAATATTTACAAGTTTCATGTAGCATTTCCCTCTCATATGTTATCTTTGTATTGCTTTTTAAGTGTCATTCTATGTTCTGAATCTGCTCTCGCAGCTTTTCTATCTCTGATTTCAATTCAACGACAATGCGAGACATATTAATATCATTCCCCTTAGAGCCAAGGGTGTTCGCTTCGCGGTTGAACTCCTGTATGAGAAAGTCCAGCTTGCGTCCAACAGGTTCACAGCTTTCAAGAAACGTCCGGAATTGAGCAACATGGCTATGAAGACGCACTGTTTCCTCGCTCACGTCAATCTTATCGGCAAAAATTGCAGCTTCCATGAGTATCCTCGCGTCATCAAACTTGGTGTTCTCAAGCACCTCCTGAAGACGCTTTGTAAGCCGGTTACGGTACTCAGCAACGGTCTTCGGGGATCTCTCCTCTGCCTGAGCCACCAGGTCCTCCACAGTCTGGAGCCTCGTCAGCATATCCAGACACAGCCTCTCTCCCTCTCTCGCCCGCATAGAGTTCAATTCTTCAAGTGCCTGCCCCGTCACCAGCTCAAGGTCGGTCCGTAGTTTCTCAACATCAGTCTCTTTCCTTGTTACAGTCAGCACCCCCTCCATACGCGACAGAGAAGCAGCAGTCGTGTCATTGGGGACACCATACCGTTCTGCCAAAAGCTTCAGTGCTGCAGCAAAAGCGTCAGCCACGGATTCGTTGACTTCTATAACCATATCGTCAGCGTTTGGTGTGTTCACCGTCACATACACTTCCACTTTTCCACGTGAAATATTGGACTGGACTAGGTTCTTAACCCCGTCCTCCAAAGAAGTCCAGCCACGCGGAAGCCGAACAGAGCAGTCTAAAAAGCGATTATTGACACTTCGCACCTCAACAGTGAGCTCAAGTTTTCCGGAATACCCGGTAGCCCTGCCATAACCTGTCATGCTTTTGATCATTTTTTCGCCCCTTTTGCTTTAAACTTCTCATCCGGTGTGAATTTTTGGGTATATTTTTGACATATATACAGTCGCAACCCTGGACACGCCCAAATCAAATATTATAAACACCACGTTTCCAACAAAGTACACCACACCATACAGCCATCCTGACAGCTCAAATGCATAAAGCGCCAAGTGAAACACAAACAACACGACGCTGAGTGCGCCGCTAAAGATTGTCAGTTTAAGCACCCATTCCAGAAAGCGGCTTCTGAGTTTTTCCGCTGCATACTTCAATATGGGATAGTAACCGAAAAAAACTGCGTACAGTATTGGACCTGTCTTATCCGGGATTACGATAAAACCGACAAGTGCCGTGACTACGAAAACAAGTATGCCGCCAGTAACACCATATTCACACACTGCAGCCACGCCAAAAAGCGAAGAAATTCCCAGAAACCCCAGCTGCCCCGTCGGGAAGATGGCCGCCAGATAGAGAAATATCACAGAAAAGGCAGAAAAGACCGCCATGAGGGTGATCCCCCTCGCTTTGCTTTTTTTCATGGCTTAGTGGCAGCCTCGGCACATCATATTCGCGCACATCATTGCCGTACACATGTCGCACATGTCAAATCCGGTTTCAGCCGGCGCACCATAGCCGGTGCGTCTATATGGAGTGCCATAGGATCCCACGTTCATGAGTGCCTGCTGGTATTCGCCGTTGCCAGGATCCATATTGACCGCACGTTGGAAAAAGTTCCTTGCATCGTCCATCCAGCCCTTTTTATAGGATAGGCTACCCATCAAAAAATTCCACTCAGCGTCACGTGTGGAGACCGTATTCAGAAGCTGTTCAGCCTGCGAAAGGTTCCCAGCGTTTATTGCAGCCCGGACACGCATATACACCTCATTTCCCCCAGCTGACCCAGAACCACCATAGTTCGTCCTCCCGTAACCTGCCTGAGAGGACCCACCGGAGGCGCGCTGTTTGGTTATGGTGTCATAAGCTTCGTTTATTTCCTTCATTTTTTCCTGGGCGAGATCTGCCAAGGGATTATTCTGGTAGTTGTCCGGGTGATATTTCTTTGCAAGAGTTCTATAGGCCTTTTTAACTTCATCATCTGTGGCCGTGGGCTGTATACCCAGAACCTTATAAGGATCATTCATTGGTTCTCTCTCCTATCTGCTAATACACTCTGTGGACGCCTTGGGAGCCTTCTTTTTCTGTTATAAGCGCCGTCCAGCACATCTCGGCACATGCGAGGGAGTCCCAGATATATGATATTATCCGTAACACTGCTCCAATAATTCCTGGGAAGCAGCGCATAAGCGGATTCTACAAGCTGCTGGGAGTCACTCAATGTCTGCCGGACGCTCTCTCGGACCTCCGATGTGGCTTTTCCAGAGATCAATGCAAACCTGGCGGCAATTGGATTGTAACGAGAACATTTTAAATCCTCACTGAGGTCGTCATAAGCATCTGCCAGGTAAACAATTCGCCCGACATGGTATAAAAGCTGCTCCATGATCCTTCGAGTAACCGGATTCTGCTCCGAGCGTGCCGCAGAGGCAAGCAACAGTGCAAATTTGTCCGCGGCACGATCCATCGATTGCTCTCCCTGACTTTCCAAATTGGATAGTTCACTGAGATATCTCTGTACATCCATGTCAAATTCCGGATATTCCATCGCGGCATGTCGATAGGCACGTTTCAAAAACAGTCTGGCAATCCTATACAAAAGGCTGCAAAGTTTCCCGCTGTCGGTGATAGAGTCGGTAAATTTCCAATATGACAGAATAACACTGTAACCAGCGGCAATAGCAATAGGCCTCGAGGAACAGCTCACGCACCGGCGACGGCAAAACGATGGAACACAGCGGCGATAACAGTACTCGCTTGGCTCTTCCTCGTGCCACAACAGCATGGCGAGAAAAACAAGATCGTAATTCAACACAAAACGTGCAGTTGTACCGTAACGTCCGCCTATCTCATGGCACAAGCCGCAGTAACAGGCCCTGTAGCGTGCGAAATCCTTTATTTTAAGTTCAGGAGCATCAGGACGCACATATCCAAACATGGAGACCTCCTCTAACGTCAGGAAACGGTCACTGTCACCTTGTAATCCCCCACTGCGTCAACTGAGGTATAGCCATCCACATAGACCTTTGCCGGAACAGTAAAGGTTCCAACCGAACCCTTAGTCAGTTCACTCAAATTCGCAACAATGCGGATATACTCGTGAGTTTCATCGGAATCTATGGCGCTTATATCTCCGGATGGCCCACGCACAGTCACATCAAGGCTCTGCGTAACAATATCTACCTGGTCAAAGTCATCCGCACCGCGATAACTGAGGTTTGAAATAGAAAGTCGTGTCGTCTCAACATTCAAAACTTCAATGGAGACATAGGCGGCCTCTTCACCTGAAAGGCTTGTCACACCGTTAGGAAGTTTTATAGTGTATGCCTCCTCAAATGTCTGGCTTATACTGGTCAAGTTCACTGTTCCAAGAGAAATTACATTGAGTCCCTCGAGTGTTTCCGGGTCTCCTAACAGTTTCACCGTGCTGGGGGAGACTGTACACCGGGTATTTGCGCTTGTAGCAGAGTTACAATATACCAGGTTAACATCAAGAGACACATCCTTCACCATCTTCACTTCAACCGACACCGTAACAGTATCTGCGCTGAGCGTCAGTCCCTCCAGACTCAGTTCATTGTCCTCTGCATCCATGAGCTTGACAGGAACCGGTTCTGAAACGGAACGTGACAGATTGTCCCGTTCCAGTGTAACAGACGCATACGATATGGCAGAAACCGCCTCCTGAGAACCATACACAGTAACAGTATCACTGGAAGCTGTTGCCATGTCGGCTACATACCCTTCCGCAGTACCGCCTTTATAAAAAGCGCGGACAGGAACCTCCCGGTCAATCATTTTCTCCACCAGCACCGTCACATATGTCTTTGTATAGTTGGTAATGGAAGATGCGTTCACTGATGAATCAAAGCTGATATTTACGGGAAGCTGGTTCGTGCTGGCGCTGGCAGACACCTTAAGGACCTCCGTTAAATCCACTGTAGCATAGATCTTCCCGTTATCCATACTGGCCAGTGTATTATAACGACCCCAAAGTGTTATGTCTACCACGCTGGTATCAATACTTGTAATGATAAGTCCATTATCGTTCAAAAGATCCTCGCCGTTAAAATTGACCTTGACGCCCTTGATTGTCACTGATTCCACATCGTTATTCACGTAGGACACATAGGCCCACAACACGACCGCGAGGACGATTGAAACAACAAGATACAGGAGTTTTATTTTCCCGTCACTGCCCTTATTATTTGCCATACTGATCCCCCGCATTATCATCATTGTCAGATCGAACATTTTTCAGACGACTGAAAAATCCTTGTCTCTCCGGTTCCTTTGGCATAAGCTCGCGGGTCAATAGCTTCTCCAGCGTCTCAGGTGTGAGACCGCGCTTAATCATCCCGTCAATAGCCACTGAAATGCCACCGGTTTCCTCTGATACGATCGTTACTACCGCGTCTGAACGTTCGCTTATGCCGATACCGGCCCGGTGGCGCATTCCCAAATCGCGGCTAATGTTATTGTTTCCGGACAGTGGCAGCATACATGCCGCCCCGGCCACCCGTCCGTCACGTATAATAACTGCACCGTCATGCAAGGGGGCCTTATTGTAGAACAGATTTTTCAGAAGTTCCGCGGCAGGCGAAGCATCCACAATTGTACCCGTTTTAATATAGGCGTCAAGATTTATATCCCGCTCAAAGACGAGCAGAGCACCGGTCTTGCTGCGGGACATATCTGTGCAGGCAAGAACTGTCTGGGTGATGGCGCTCTCAATACTCTTCGCCTGGACAGGTCTTCCCAGAAGCTCTTTGAAGCTGCCGCTCCCAACCTGCTCAAGAATTCGACGCAACTCCGGCTGAAAGAGTATTACCAGCGCCAAAAGGCCCAGTTCAAACGCACTGCCCAGAAAATAACTGACAACCTTGAGAGGCAGAAGTGACGACACCCACAAAACTATGAGGAGCAACAGCACCCCTTTCATGACGTTGGCTGAGTTAGTCTTGCGAACCAATATGAGAACCTTATAGATTATAAACGTCACCAGGACGACGTCTATCAGATCCCAAACAGTTACTGTTTGCCAGATGTTTTTCAAAGAAGTAAGGATATTATTTACAATTTCCATGCGTTCAGATCACGTTCCTTCCTGGTATTCAACATACTGGCCCAGCTTCAATAGGACATTATAGTATATTTTTTTATTCTTGGCAATAAGACTTTAAAAATATTTTGTTAACTGAGTGTTATGGCAGTTTCTGCAGGGAATGTACCGCTTTCAACAGGTTGGCAACATCATTTTGCCCTGTCATTGCCGACACGCTGGCTCTGACAGCTCCATCCGGAAATGTCCCGGCAGTTCTGTGCGCCAAAGGCGAGCAGTGCAGTCCAGCTCGAACAGCAATACCGCGTTCTGCCAGAAGTCTCCCAGCTTCCTCCGACGATACGCCGCGCACATTGAAAGCCAGTACTCCGGTCTGCAGCTCAGGATCCTCGGAGGCGTATACAGTCACATGATCCATAGTTGCAAGACCCGCTGCCATTTGTGCCATGAGGCGCCGCTCATGATTTAAGATTGTTTCGGTGCCCACCCGGTTTACGTATGCAAGACCTGCTAAAAGTCCCGCGACTCCAGGCATATTGTGTGTTCCAGCTTCCAGCCTGTCCGGCAGGAAGGTAGGCATATCCCTCGATGCTGAATCACTGCCTGTGCCACCGCAGAGAAGCGGTTCAGCGTCAATTCCGCACAGCAGCAGACCTGTCCCCTGAGGACCATACAATCCTTTGTGTCCGGGCATGGCAATAAATGCTGCCCCCAGGGCAGTCAGATTTACCGGGAGAGTCCCGGCAGACTGAGAAGCATCCAGGATAAGCGGCACACCGCGCTGATGGCAGAGATTCGCGATCTCCTCTACCGGAAGGATAAACCCGAAAACATTAGATACATGATTCAGGATTACCGCGTCAGCCGGCATTTCAAGCTTCTCCTCAAAAGCAGCCACAGCAGCTTCATGAGAAAAAAGGGGTGACGCAGCCACCTCTATCCGCGCATGCTTCTCATTGAGCGGCCTCATGACAGAGTTATGCTCGTAACCGGAGACAATCACACGATCGCCTTGATGAACTAATGTATTAATTGCAATATTCAGACCGTGAGTAGCGTTGAAGGTCAGGATCACCCTGTCTGGTTCGGAAACGCCAAAGAGCCGCGCCGCCTCTTCCCTACAGCGAAAGGCCGTCTGAGCAGCCTGCATGGCGTAAGCATGACCGCCGCGTCCCGGACTGCCAAGGTTCTGCATAGCCCAGAGAACGTTCCTGGTCACAGATCTTGGTTTCTGAAGTGTAGTTGCGGCATTGTCCAGGTACGTCAAAAGGCCACCTCCTCTATGTGCCCACCGTCAAGAACCGAGAACACCTTTTTCGGCATCAGGTTCTCGCCCCTGAGATGGTCCAGCGCTTTTAGAAGCGTTCCTTCACGGACAACCACCGCATAGCCACATCCCTCTGTGGACATTCCTTTTATCGTTCGCGTAACTTTATTTGAAATTCTGGCCGCGTCCAAGGCCTTCGACGTCCTCTGAGCGTAGGTCAAGGACCGGCAGGTGAGGTAATATCGAATCATATTTCTTCTCCTCCCGTCAGTTCTGGCCGCCAATGCGACCACAATATCATATGCGGAAGGAGTGAAACAGGTTCTGCGCCTTCAAAGCTGCGCTATAGAAGGAAGGACACTCTGGAAGAAGAACCATGGGGAATCCCTGACTTAATCGCCATGTAGCAGCCACAAGAAACGTGCGTTATTAAACAGGAGAAGACGCACAAGAATACGCCATGTGACGAAAGTCCGTCTGAAGCCGTCCCAGGGGAAGAGCCGCCGGAAATCAGCAGATGCTTTATTCAGCGGTTCTCTAATCCGCTTCTGATGTTTTCCTACAAAAGTACGGCTTCATGGCGTTTTAGTGGAAGGTCGTCAAGGAGCACTACAGCGTGTGCGGCTATGCCAGCACATTCTCCGGTAAAGCCCAGCCCCTCCTCTGTTGTAGCCTTTACATTTACGCGGTCTTCTGATATTTTCAAATGTTCCGCCAGCGTCCGAATCATGCTGCTCCTATATGGGGATAATTTGGGACGTTGTGCAACTATCGTAATATCGACATTGTGCACACAAAACCCTTTCTCATGGAGAAGAATTGTTACACGATCCAGTAGAATAAGGCTGCATATATCCTTGAATTTGTCGTCGGTATCTGGGAAGAGCACACCTATATCCCCTAAACCAGCCGCACCAAGCATGGCATCCATCAGCGCGTGAGTTGCGGCGTCCGCATCTGAGTGTCCAAGCAGACCGACATCCGAGGGAATCTCAACACCGCAGAGTACGCACCGTCTGTTTGGCTCCAGCCGGTGAACATCATATCCGTGTCCGATTCTCACTGCTTTGTACGCCTCGCTTTCAGTATGGCCTCTGCCAATATCAAATCGATTGGGGTAGTAATCTTAATGTTTTCATAGGAACCGTCACTGATGGCCACATAAGCTCCAAGCGCCTCCACAGCTGAGCAGTCATCGGTAAAGGACAGGTTCTTATTATGTGC
>CAYPMJ010000019.1:0-22356 GCA_964411785.1 uncultured Oscillospiraceae bacterium | reverse complement strand
ATGAACGCCGCTCTGACGAGTCCCTCCCAGGTTATCGTAAAAATCCAGAATTTAACGAGTACTCTTCCATCAGTGTAGAAGATATTCAGCACCGCTGTCAGAATAATCACAACAAAGAGCGGCTTCAGCCCCTTAAAAAGGGTTCCGGCCCGTATCTCAGCTACCGAAGCATAGACGATCAGCGCCAGCAGCAGCACGCCGTATGATATTACCCCCTTGGCAACAAACAGTGCAATAATATACGAAAACGTCAGCAGAATCTTTGTCCGGGGGTCCAGGCGGTGGACTGCCGTGTCCCCCGGGAAATACTGTCCAAGAGTTATATCTTTAAGCATGACCGTGCCTCCTGAGCATGGGCAGCAGCGCATCCCTCATCTGTTCCACTGTGTAGATTGAGTCAGGCAGCTTCACGCCCATGTCCCGGAGCTTATCAGCCAGCCGCGTCATTTCCGGCACTGCAAGTCCCATCTCCTCAAGCTCCTTCCCATGAGAAAAAACTTCCTCAGGTGAGCCATCCATCGCTATGAGGCCTTTTTCCATTACTACCATTCTTGTGGCATAACGCGCCGCCTCCTCCATACTGTGGGTGACAATCAGAACCGCCGCGCCGGTCTCACCACGGTACTGAATCAGATTCTCCATTATTTCCCTCCGACCCATCGGATCAAGGCCGGCCATTGGTTCATCCAATATCAGCACCTCCGGGAGCATGGCTATGACTCCCGCAATGGCTATGCGCCGCTTCTGACCACCCGACAGGTCAAAGGGAGATCGTTCCAGAAGCTCCTCCCCGATGCCCACAAACCCCGCTGCCGCACGAACTCTTGCGTCAATCTCATCTTCCGACAGCTTCATGTTCCTGGGGCCAAAGGCAATATCCTTATATACGGTCTCCTCAAACAGCTGATACTCAGGGTACTGAAACACCAGTCCCACCTTGCTGCGGACTTCCTTCACGGACCGCCTGGATTCATTTATATCACATCCGTCCAAAAGTATTCTTCCGGAGGAAGGCTTTAAAAGAGCGTTCAGGTGCTGTATCAATGTGGATTTGCCCGAACCGGTCTGTCCGACAACACCTATTATCTCTCCGCGACGGATCTCTAAATTGATCCCCCGCAATGCCTCAAGCTCAAAGGGCGTGCCGGGGGAATAGATGTGCACCAGATTCTCAATTTTTAACAGTGGAGCATCAATCATACTTTGCCTCGAAATTCAATGATGGAATTACTCTGCCATATATTCCCTGAGAACGTCTGCGCATTCGTCAATGGATAGGGCGTCCAGCGGAAGATCTATACCCTCCTGCCTGAGCGAATAAAGGAGCTGCGTGGTGCCCGGAACCGTGAGTCCAAGTGCGTTCAGTTCTTCTACTCTTGGAAATATCTCTCTGGGTGTCCCATCCATGACCACTTTACCGTCACACATAACCACAACTCTGTCGCTCAGCGCGGCCTCGTCCATGTGGTGGGTGATGAGTATTACAGTGGTATTGAATTCCCTGCGCAGTTTCCCTATAAGTTCCATAACATCGCTTCGTCCGCGCGGGTCCAGCATGGCGGTTGGCTCGTCAAACACCACGCACTTAGGCCGCATGGCTATCACTCCCGCAATGGCAACACGCTGTTTCTGCCCTCCGGACAGAAGATGCGGGGCATGTTCACGGAACTCATACATGCCTACTGTACGAAGTGCCTCATCAACCCTGACGCGTATCTCCTCAGATGGAACGCCAAGGTTTTCCGGCGCGAAAGCGACATCCTCCTCCACCACATTGGACACGATCTGATTATCCGGGTTCTGAAAAACCATTCCAACACGCTGACGTATGGACAGGACATTGTCTTCGTCCCTTGTGTCCATATCAAAGACCGTGACCGTTCCTCCTTTTGGGATAAGCAGAGCGTTAAAGTGCTTGGCCAGGGTGGACTTGCCGGAACCGTTGTGACCTAATATCGCTACAAAGCTGCCCTCTTCAATTTCAAGGCTCACGCCCTGGAGCGCATCCGGTACGCTCACCGTGTTTTCTTCCCCGTCCTGTACATAAAAATATGTGACATTATCTGCTTTAATAGCAAATCCCATAGAATACCTCAGGAAAATCCATCTGTCAAAATGTTACTCTGCACGACGCGCCGCACGGCAGACACAGCCCGGAGCTGGTTACAGGGAGTCCCAATTCGCCGCTTTCCGCCCTGCCTCCGCGTCGACCGAAGACAGACTGCGCAACGTAAGACAGCGTTGATGGCGAGAGGCCCGTGGTGTATGAATTGATCAGTACAAAAAGCGGCTCGTCAGAAAGCACCCCAGCGCACAGACGCACAAACGGGACAAGATTGACCTCCAGCTTCCATATCTCGCCTCCGGGCCCCCGTCCGTAGGATGGCGGGTCCATGATGATCGCATCATATTTCCGCCCACGGCGCGTCTCACGTTCCACAAACCTGGCGCAGTCATCCACAATCCATCTTACAGGCCGAGACGAAAGGCCGGATGCCTCTGCGTTCTCCTTCGCCCACATGACCATCCCTTTTGCCGCATCCACATGGCACACCGCAGCACCTGCGCTCATCGCCGCGACAGTGGATGCACCTGTGTACGCAAAGAGGTTGAGAAGGGAAATAGGTCTTCCGGCGTTGCGAATAAGATTCATGGACCAGTCCCAGTTAACGGCCTGTTCTGGAAAGAGTCCGGTGTGTTTGAAGTTCATCGGTTTAACAAGTAAGGTAAGCTTGCCATATCGAATTGGCCACGACGCCGGGAGGGCATTCTTTTCCCAGGCCCCTCCGCCGGCAGAAGAGCGGTGGTAACGGGCGTCCGCTTTTCGCCATCGTACGTCCCGTCTGGGTGTGTCCCATATGACCTGCGGATCCGGGCGAATAAGTATCTTATCGCCCCAGCGTTCCAGCCGTTCGCCATCTGAGCAGTCCAAAAGCTCATAATCAGCCCATTTGTCTGAGATCCACATGTCCCATTCTCCCAATAATCCATTGTCAAATTAACCTTATACCATTTTTTGTTCATAAAGTCAACCCGTTGGAGTTAAAGTTCACTTTTTATACAAATTTCATTATCCCAAAGCGATGAAAATAATCTTTTTTTCACGTTTATGTCCAAATAAAAGAAAAAAGCCTTTTCTAATGGGAGTGATTTTGGTATACTGTATGGACAGGCCCCGGGTGAAGGGGAGAAGAATGAGAAAACGAGGGATCAAGATGCGGGAACCGAAAATAGTGATTACCGGCATGGGGGCAGTCACACCGGTAGGAACAGGCATTGATGCGTATTGGCGGGCGCTTGTGGAGGGCAAATGCGGGGTGGGACAGATCACCCGCTTTGACGCTGGACGACTACCTGTAACTATTGCAGCGGAAGTAAAGGATTTCCATCCCACAGATCACATGACAAAAGCTCTTGCACTGGCAATGGATCCATTTATGCAGTATGCCTACGTTGCTGCATGCGAGGCTCTTGAGATGAGCAGACTTGATGTTCACGCGGAGTCAGACAGGGTTGGACTGGCACTGGGAACGGCCATGGCGGGAGTTTGCACGGTTACTGCCGCACAGGCGGAGTCCGACGCTGGAAAACGGATAGGGCCAAAGCTGGTGCCGATGTTCATCGGTAATCTGGCTGCGGCACAGATAGCCATAGCCAACGGCATACATGGGCCCAGCCTCACGGTAAATACAGCATGTTCGGCAGGCGGTGACGCGATAATGACAGCAGCGATGCTGCTGAGATCTGGAGAGGCAGACGCGGTTATAGCGGCTGGCGGTGAGAGTGCGCTGACGCCGATAGTGGTGGAGAGCCTTGCGCGCGCCAAAGCGCTGTCCAGGCGCAATGGCGACCCGGAGAGCGCCAGTCGTCCATTTGACATTGGGCGCGACGGCTTTGTCATAGGTGAGGGCGGCGGAGCAATCCTGCTTGAGACAGAGGAACATGCGGTTCGCCGCGGAGCAGATATTTACGGTGCCCTTCTGGGCTGGGCAAATACAAGTGACGGTCACCATGTGACAGCCCCGTGTCCTGACGGGGCAGGGGCAGCAATATGCATGGAGCGTGCACTGGCAAGAGCCGGACTTAAGCCTCAGGATATAAACTATATCAATGCTCACGGAACTTCTACGGTGTTAGGTGACCTGGCGGAGACAATCGCCGTGAAGAAGGTGTTTGGAGGGGCGGAGCAAACTCCGCCAATATCGTCGACCAAATCAGCTACAGGTCATCTGATGGGGGCCGGCGGGATCACAGAGGTCATAGCATGTGTGATGGCTGTTCGCGAAGGGGTAATTCCGCCAACGCTCCATCTTGAAAAGGCTGACCCGGAATGCGATCTTGACTATGTACCAAACAAAGCCCGGCTGACGCGGGTGGATACGGCCATGAGCAACTCTCTGGGTTTTGGCGGGCAGAATTCCAGTATAATAGTTGGGCGCGCGTAAAAACGGCAATAATCAGAATGCCGCAGTATCAGGAGCTACCAGGCTCTCCGGCTCCCTGTTATAGCATACTATTTCAAGAGCGCCGCATTTCCACTCAAGTACACTGATACAGGCATTTTTCAGACGGGTTCTCCCGCTGCCAACCGCGCCGTCAGAGAGCTTATACAGAAGTGCATTTATTGACCCGCCGTGGGAAACTGCGGCGAAATCCCCGTATGCTGCGGAGGCATAACCCGACAGTGCCATCTCGACGCGATCCGCGACCTGGCTCAAGGGTTCCAGATCACAGGCATATTTCTCCGGTTCGAATATATCGGCAACCAGACCGGACGCGCTGCCAAAGTCACGCTCTATAAGTCCAGGTTCCAGAATAACCGGGGAGCAGGTCACTTCGGCGATGCGCCGTGCCGTTTCCACAGCGCGGGAGAGTGGGCTTGTAAGAACTGCTGTGACAGGCAGATGCCCGACAGCTCTCGCGCAGCGTTCCGCCTGAAGCTCACCTTCATGTGAAAGCGGTATGTCCTCGCGCCCCTGAAGCCGACATTCCCTGTTCCAGGATGTCTCACCGTGACGAATTAAATAAATAAGCATATTGCAGACTCTTTTCAGCTTTATTGTGTCGATTCATCTTGAAATGCCCGTTTTGTTTCGGATTCTATCATGTTATTCCGAAAAAGTCAACGCAGCATTCCAATTGGCAATGGCCGGATGCGCACCAGGCATCCGGCCATTGTTTTTCCTTTTCAGCTTTCCATCTGTTTACCAAGGAATCCCGCCACAGTCTGGGCCAGCTTATATTCCACTTCGCCGACAGTCCCGCTGCCTTCAGCGAAAAAAAGTACGCACCCCATTACGTCACCCTCAGTAAGAATAGGAGCTGCCACAGTGACGGCATACTTCTCCATACCTTCACAGATTTGGATGTTCCTGTCGCTGCCGGATCGGTGATAAACCTGACGGCTCTCCATAACGCTCTCCAGTTCCGGGCCGACCTGTTTGCCGTTGAGCTCCCGTCTGGGAACCCCGCAGACAGCTATTACTGAGTCCCGGTCGGTGATTGCCACTGGAAGTCCGGTAGTCTTTCCTAACGTCTCGCACATCTGACCGGCAAAATCTGAAAGTTCCCCCATGGGGGAATACTTCTTAAAAATAACCTCTCCATCTTTTTCAGTATATATCTCCAACGGGTCGCCGTCACGGATTCGCATGGTGCGGCGGATCTCTTTGGGAATGACAACTCTTCCCAGATCGTCTATTCTCCGCACGATACCTGTTGCTTTCATAGATAAGTCCTCCTGTCTCTTTTTGTATCAACAGGAATTAGTATCCGCAGGTTAACAGGCCTTATTCATCCGGTGCATTTTGGCAGTTTTTGTGGAAAAAGCCTTATAGTCAGATAGTCCCGCGCCGCAGCATTGATGCTCAGAATACCGATTGAAGATAGACTGCCCATTCTGGAGAATCTGTCCGCCGGAAGGCGCATGCTGGTCACACAGCGAAGGCAGAAGGCCAGGGCCATATAATGGTGTAAATCAATGAGAGGATAAACACGTGGCTATTATACCTGCGGAATCATCTCAGCGCCTCCCCCAGCGCCCGCGACAATGCGTCAAACTCCTCCAGGGACAGCATTTCCCCTCGCACGCAGCTGTCCAGGCCGCAGGCTGCCGCCGCATCAGTTATTCTCTCCTTCCGAAGCTCCGGAAAGGCGCTCGCCAGAGAATTCACAAGCGTCTTTCTCCGCTGCCCAAACGCTCCGCGCACAGTGCGGAAAAAAAGCTCCTTGTCTGCCTGAACAGTCGGCTCTTCCCGCCTTGTAAGTCTCACCACGCTGCTTGTGACCTTTGGCCGCGGAGCAAAGCACTCCGGCGGCACATCAAAAAGCAGCTCCGGCTTCATTGTCAGCTGACAGAACACTGAAAATGCTCCATAGTCCTTGGACCCTGGTCCTGCTGCAATCCGCTGCGCTGCCTCCCTCTGAACCATCACCGTTATTGTATTGAAAAGGCCGCTGTCGATAAGTTTAACTATTATAGGTGAAGTAATATTATATGGGATGTTTGCGCATACGGACAGCCTCAGTCCCGAAAGCTGTTCCGCTGTAATCGTCTCAAGCTCCAGTTTCAGTATGTCCCCCTGCATCAGCTTCACGTTCTCAAACGCCCCGACAGTCTCCTGCAGCACCGGCATCAGCCTCTTATCCAGTTCCACCGCCAATACGGCCCCGGCACGCAGCGCGAGTTCCCTTGTCAGGCACCCCACACCAGGTCCAATCTCCACTACCCCCGTGCTCTGGTCTGCTCCGCTCGCCTCCGCCACCTGCTCCGGCACCCATCCTGATATTAAGAAATTCTGTCCCAGCGCCCTGCTGGAATGAAAACCATATCGGTTCAATATTTCCTTTATCACATCTATGTTGCAAAGGTCTTTTTCCATTTTCACTCAAGTGTCTCCGGCACTATCAGATGACTGTCCAGCATTGATACAAACTGTCCATCCGCCACGATTATGTGGTCTAACAGATTCACATCTACCGCTTTCAGCGCTTTGTATACCCGTTGAGTCACCACGCGATCCTCTTCCGACGGAATCGCATTACCGCTGGGGTGATTGTGCGCCATGACCACTGAGACTGAATTCAGGCTCAGCGCAGCCTCCACCACCTTCCTGATGCTCACGTTGGCTGTATCCACCGTGCCACGCTCTATGAGCTTTATGCCTATTGCCTTGCACTTGGCGTCAAGGCACAGCAGATAGACGCGTTCCTCCCGCACTCCGAAAAAATACGGCGCCACATACGCTGCTGCAAGCTGCGGCATGTTCAGTACCTGATTTCTGCTCTCCCTGGAAATCAGGTATCTGCGGCTCACCTGTGGTATAAGCTTTATGAGCGTAGCAGTATGATCCCCCACACCCTCCACCTTAACAAGCTCTTCATAACGCGCGTCAAAGACACCTGCCAACGTCTGAAAATGATTCAGAAGCGAATGAGCAATCGGATTGACATCCTTTCTGGCCACCGCGTAGAACAGCAGCAACTCCAATACGTTATGGTCGTCAAAGCCATCTATCCCGTTCTGCACAAACTGCTTCTTTAAACGTTCCCGATGCTGCTCATGGATGTTCCCGCTCTTTCTCCGTGGCCCTTGTTCTGAATCCTGTTCCCGATTTGCCTCAGGCTCCTGGCTCTTATCCCGCTCCAAACCTCTTTTCCCCCTTTTTTGGTGATTACGTTCCGTAATAAAAATGATTTTCCTGCAAAATAGGGCTGCACAATTTGCCTTCATTGCCTCTTCTACACTGATTTTTCGGGCAGATTTGGCTCCATCTATAACTTTTGAGGCCATTCATTTCCGGATTTTTACAAATTTCGCTGCCGTCAGGTTTACATAAATTTTGAAAGTCAGAGCCTCTACAAAAAGTTGTTCACATTCTCCACAGAGTTTTCCACATACCCGAAGCCTTTACCTGTCAAGGCTTTTCGCCATTATTTCCACTTTCTGGGACAGCCTCCCCGCGAAGAGCTGTGGAAAACCTTTGAAGGCTTTTTGTTACCATAACAACTTCATCCTCGAATTCCTGAATTATTTTTGAAGGCAACACGGGATGGGCTGATCTATCTCCAATGTGGCGTAAGCGTTGAGGGAGCTTCCCGCACGGACCCCGCTCTGGAACTCATAAAATGCCTGGCAACCGATCATAGCCGCATTATCACCGCAAAGCCACAGCGGCGGCACAAAAAGCTTCCGTCCATGTATACGACAGGCCTCCTCAAAGTCCGCTCGAATACGCGTATTCGCTGCAACGCCTCCCGCCACTACTACTTGTTCCCGTCCAAGAACCTGGGCTGCTGACATCGTCCTCGGGACCAGAGTCTCACTCACCGTCCGCTGAAATGATGCCGCTAATCCGGCGCGATCCAGTTTCTCACCCTTCTGCTGGGCGTTGTGCACGATATTCACTACAGCCGTCTTGAGGCCAGAAAAAGACATATCGTACGGGGCGCCATCTATTCTCCCCTGTGGGAGCTTAAATGCACTGTCGTTTCCACCCTCTGCCAATTGCTGGAGCGGCAGACCTCCCGGATAAGGAAGTCCAAGAACACGCGCTGCCTTGTCAAAGCACTCCCCTGCCGCGTCATCTCTTGTACTGCCCAATATATGGAAACTGGTGTAACCCTCCACATCCACCAGAACCGTATTTCCGCCTGATACTGCAAGGCACAGAAACGGAGGCTCCAGTTCCGGAAAAGCAATGTAGTTTGCCGCAATATGCCCGCGCACATGGTGAACAGGTATCAACGGGACATCCAGCGCCAATGCCGCACCCTTGGCAAAATTGACCCCCACCAGCAGCGCACCTATGAGTCCAGGCGCACAGGTGACGGCAACCGCATCCAGCTCCGACCGATCCAGTCCGGATTTCTCCAGTGCGGACTCCGCAAGGCGGGATATAACTGTTATATGGTTGCGGGAAGCGATCTCCGGCACCACTCCTCCATAGAGTGCGTGCAGCTCAACCTGTGAAAAGACCTCGTTGGACAAAACCTCTCTTCCATTCCGCACCACCGCCACTGCGGTTTCGTCACAAGAGGATTCAACTGCAAGAATATTCAAATGACATCCCCTCCTAAAACTCCTTACAATGCCAGTCCATCAGCAGGGCATCTTCTCTTGGCGCATCGTAATAACCACGCCGTTCGCCACAGACAGCAAACCCGCACTGGACATACAAGCTTCTCGCGACATTGTTGCTCTTTCTGACTTCAAGATAGATCCGTCTGACACCGAATCCCACGGCGTCCTGTAATGTCTTACGCAGCAGCGTGATGCCGATACCCTTTCCCCGACAGTGCTCCTCTACTACAATGTTGTACAGCTCTGCCTCATCAAATGAACGGTGCAGTACAGCAAAGCCTGCGAGCTTTCCGCCTTCCCATGCGGTGTTAAATATGACGTCTGCAGAGCATAGCTCTGCCTCCATTCCCATCTCTGACCAGGGGATTGAGAAGGAGGCCCTCTCAAGCTCCATTATGGCGGCAAGGTCCGCCGGTTTCGCTCTCCTGACCTCCATCAGTGTGCCTCATACCATGTTTTTCCCACTTTTGCATCCACAGTAAGCGGGACTGTCAGGTTTGCCGCGCCCTCCATTTCACGGATAAGCAGTGCCTTTACCTCCTCCGCCTCACCCTCCGGGCACTCGGCGATCAGTTCATCATGGACCTGCAGCAGAAGACGTGCGTTCAATCCTGAGGCGTCAATTGCCCTCTGTACTCGCACCATGGCAAGCTTCATTATATCTGCCGCCGTTCCCTGGATTGGCATATTCCTGGCCACACGCTCCCCAAAGGATCTCTGGGTAAAGTTTGATGCGTGCAGCTCCGGCAGTGGTCTCAGCCTCCCATAAAGTGTTACCGCACGTCCTGTCTCCTTGCCCTCTCTCACCACACGCTCCATATAATCACGGACCCCGTGGTAACGGGCCATATAGGTATTGATATATTCCTTAGCCTCCTGTACCGATACACCAATGTCCTCAGAGAGGGAAAAGGCGGATATACCGTAGACAATACCAAAATTAACTGCCTTTGCCTGGCTGCGCTGTCTTGCCGTCACTTCCTCCGGAGGCACGCCGAGCACCTGAGCTGCTGTAATGCGGTGGATGTCCTCCCCGTTTAAAAACGCATCCCTCATCGTCTCATCACCAGAGATGTGCGCCAGGATGCGGAGCTCAATCTGACTGTAGTCTGCGTCTACCAGGCAGTTTCCTGGCGAAGCAACAAACATTTTTCTTATCTCTCCGCCAAGTTCCCGCCGTATGGGTATGTTCTGAAGATTCGGCTCCACGCTGGAGAGCCGCCCTGTAGCTGTCACTGTCATCTGGAAGCTCGTGTGGATACGCCCATCTTCCGCTATGACCTTCTGAAGGCCGTCGGCGTAGGTAGATTTCAGCTTTGTCAGCTCCCTGTACTCCAGCACCTGTCCGATAACCGGGTGCATTGGCCTGAGCTTCTCAAGAACCTCAGCGCTCGTGGAATAGCCGGTCTTTGTCTTTTTTGGTGCTGGAAGGAGAAGCTTGTCAAACAGTATCTCGCCCAGCTGTTTGGGTGAATTTATATTGAAGGTTGTGCCGGTAAGCTCGTATATTCTCCCTTCAAGCTCCTCGATCTGCTTCGACAACAATTCGCCGAATTTGCACAGCGCCTGTCTATCCACCAGAAAACCTGCTGTCTCCATCCGTGCCAGCACCGGGCAGAGGGGCATCTCTATCTCATAGAATACCCGCTCAAGTCCCGCCTCCGCAAGCTTTGGTTTCTGTGCCTCCTTAATGCACAGCATCGCTGCGGCCTCTCCGCATACTCTCGCCTGACTCTGAATGTCATCCGTCAGCAGCGAGAGCTGCTCTGCATCCGCTCCTTCGCCTATGGTAAATCCACAATACTTTACAGTCAGCCTGTCCGTCTCATAGGAGCTCGCCGTGGGCTCCAGCAGATACGCCGCCAAAGCCACGTCAAAGCTCCAGCCATCCATCGAGAACCCCCGCTTTAAAAGCTCGCGCTGGATATCCTTCACATTATGTCCAACCTTTAAAACACTTGCCGCACTGAGCGCCTCCATCGCTCTTCGATACACGGGGGAGGTATTACGCACGAGATAAGTCGTATTGCCCGCAGCCGGGACTGCCGCAGTCACGCTGCAGCCTGGCGTAATACTCACCCCGACCTCTCCGCCGCTCAATGCCGCCTCAAAGTCCTCAAGCTCCGCCTCAGTATCTACCTCCACAATGGTACATTCTACCTCATACGCTTCAGGCGTAATAGAAGTTACACCCCTTGGCGGTGTAAGATTACACGCCTCAATAAACTTTCGGAACCCCAAACGTTGAAATAATGTGTATAATCTGTCATTATCAGGTTCCTTTACAAGCGCCTGCTCCGGCTCAAAGTCCAGCGGCGCATTCAGACGTATGGTTGCCAGATCCAAAGACATATACGCCTGCTCCCGTCCCTCACGCAGTTTCCTGACGATTCCGGGCTTTGCCGGTGTTCCCGATGCAGAACACAGTTCCGGCAGCGCATCATACACCCGGTCTATGGAACCATAGCGCTGAATAAGTCCCATTGCTGTCTTTTCCCCAACTCCCTTTACACCTGGGATGTTGTCGGAGGCATCTCCCATGAGAGCTTTCAGATCTATTATGTGAATGGGTTCAAAGCCGTACTCCTCCTCAAAAGCAGCGGTATCATACAGCTTTGTCTCCGTCTCTCCTCCCCTGGTCTTTACATATTTTATGGCTGTATGCTCGCCAATGAGCTGAAAGCTGTCCCGATCCCCTGTGACCACTACTGTATTCCAGCCGCGCTCTCCACATCGTGCGGCTATGGTCCCCATCAGGTCATCTGCCTCCCACCCTGCCAGCTCTCTCCGCTCAATATTCATTGCGTCCAGCACATCCTTCAGAATGGGCATCTGAGCCGCCAGCTCCTCCGGCATGCCTTTCCGCTGCGCCTTGTAGCCTTCGTACTGCTTCCGTCGGAAGGTCTGCTCAGGCAAATCAAATGTCACACATACGGCGTCAGGTGATTCCTCCGTCATCAGGCGGCGCAGTATGTTCAGGAATCCATAGACCGCGTTAGTCGGTGTTCCGTCAGGCGCGTTCAGCATCCTCACCCCGTAATACGCCCGATTCACCAAACTGTTGCCGTCCAATACCATTATCTTCACTTCTGCACCTCCATGGAAAACATTTCTCCGCCTATTATAGCCGTTTTCACTCCATTTTGCAACAGTATCCGCCGGTCATACTCACCGAAACGGGAAGATTGTACTGAATTTGTCCTGAAGCTGAGGACCTTTGCGCCTTTGAAATCTTACTGCAATCCTCCCGATTTGCCTGAAGGAAGAGATTAAAATGAATGCATTTTTAAACGAACATGGGCAAATCAGCCGAATGACGCAGTGACTTTACTAAATCGCGGCATCATAAAGTGATTTGCCCAGTCAATCATGATAATATAATCTCCGGATCAATTTGCTATCAAAAGAAATCTTCACTCAAAGGAACACACGACATCTTTATAAAGCGGGATAAACTTCACGCAGGCTCACTCCCGTCTCTCCGTAGGCCCTGTCTGCCTCGCCTGTGCATCGCCGGACAGAGTTGCCGCGTCCGTGGCATGGCTCCCGCAGACTCTGCGCGCCGCTGGCCGAATTCACAATATGTCCACATATCTGTCATGTATCAGGCTTCCTTTGCGCCTTTCATCTCATTCCGCAGAGATCATATAGTAATATACCGGCTGTCCGCCGTCTATCAGTGTCATATCTGCCTTGGGGAAGCTGGCTGACAGCTTCTCCCGCACTGCTGACGCCGCTTCTGCACTCACATCCTCACCATAGAACACCGTCAGCACCTCCGGCTTGAACTCCTGCATCGCATCCGCCACCTTCGTCACAAGCTCAGCCAGATTTGAACAGCTGCACAGCAGTGTGTTCTCCAGCAGCGCCAGGTACTCGCCCTGGTGTATATCCGTCCCATCAAAAACCGAATCCCGCGCGGCGTATGTCACCAGCGCAGTGTGAACCGTCCCGCACGCGTCTGTCATCGCCGATGTCAGTTCTCCCGCAGTCAGGTCCTCATCATAGCAGAACATGGCTGAGATGCCCTGTGGTATGGTCTTCGTCGGGATAACCACCACATTCTTCTCCGTCAGCCGTCCGCACTGCTGCGCAGCCATGATTATGTTCTTGTTGTTTGGCAATACAAACACCGTCTCCGCCGGTACCGACTGTACTGCGAGCAATATGTCCTCCGCTGACGGGTTCATGGTCTGCCCACCCGTCACCACAGCGTCCACCCCCAGGTCCCGGAACACCTTCTGCATTCCGTCCCCTGCGCAGACAGCCACCACACCATACGTCTTCTGCTGAGCCGGCTCAGACTCTTCCTCGTCCAGCTCATCCGCGCTGTGCGTCTTTCGTCCCGCTGCCGCGTCCTCGCACTGCAGCCGCATATTCTCTATTTTCGCCAGCTCCAGTGTCCCATACTTCTGAGCCTCCGTTATCGCTGCGCCCGGGATGTCCGTGTGCACATGAACCTTGAAAGCCGTGTCATCCTCCCCTATCACAAGGCTGTCCCCAATGCTGTTCAAATACGCCTCCAGCGGTTTCAGGGATCTGCTCTCCGCAGTCTTTCGCACAATGAACACCGTATCAAAGGTAAATGTGATGTCCTCGTCTGTAAACACCGAAAACACCGACGTTCCTCCCTCTTTCGGCGTCTCATCCCTCTCTATCGGTTTGCCCTGCACAGCCGCGAGCATCCCGCGAAGTATACATAAATATCCCTTTCCTCCCGCGTCAACTACTCCGGCCTTTTTAAGCACCGGGTTCTGTTCCGTCGTCTCCTGCAGCGCCGCGTCCCCCACTACAAGCATTCTCTCCAGCAGCGCTTCAAAATCCGCCCCAGTTCTCGCAAACTCAGACGCGTCCTCGGCGATCACCCGTGAGACTGTCAGTATCGTCCCCTCTGTGGGGCGCATGACTGCTTTGTACGCTGCCGATACTCCCTCACGCAACGACGCGGCAAATTCCTCTACAGTCATCTCCTCACTGCCCTTCAGCACCTTCGCCATGCCTCGGAACAGCAGTGAGAGTATTACTCCTGAATTTCCTCTCGCTCCTCTCAGCAGCGCACTCGCCGCTGTCTCGGCGCAGGCGCCTACAGTTACCTCATGTCCCTTCTCAAGCGCTGTCACCCCGGACGTGATTGTCAGGCTCATGTTTGTCCCCGTGTCACCGTCCGGAACCGGAAACACATTCAGTTCATTTATCTGCTGTTTATTCTGCTCCAGCAGTGCCGACGCGCTGGAAATCATCTCTTTATATTTGGCGGCATTTATCGTCTGTATCAAGGTTGTCCCCTCCGTCAGTCCAGACTTATCAGATCCACAAAAACGTCAACGCTCTTTACGTCCACGCCTGTTGCCTCGGTCACTTTGTATCGCACCTCATTTATTATACTGGCGCAGAGGACTGGTATGTTCACGCCTCGGTTCACTATTATATGAAGTTCTATCAGCACATATGGCCCTTCACCGTAGGTGATATGCACTCCCTTGCCCATTGACTCCCGTTTGAGCAGATGTACCAGTCCATCTGTCACGGATCGCATTGCCATTCCCTTGACTCCGAAACAGTTGATCGCCGCGTCCCCAACCAGCGCTGTAAATACCTCCGGCGCTATGCTGACGCAGCCTAAATTGGTTTGAAGCCTGACCATAAGATCACCTCGCTGCTCAAAATATGGACAAACGTATCCCAGTCGAGTAAATTTCTGTTTCTCCCTGTATGCTCATGCATTGCACTTGAATTGCTTCTCACAAGCTCGTGTACGACCCACAGGCGAAAATTCCCGATCAGCCGTCAGTACAGAACACGCATGCTTTCACACCCGCGTGAGTCCTGAAAACTCTCATGTTCAGGCCGGCATTGCAGCTCCACTCCGCCAGGCCTCTGTACATTCAACAGCTGTTTTTGGATATTCTGCCGGGCAGCTTCTCCTTTCACAGATATTGGTTTAACAGGCGCAGCGCCTCAGCCAGCGCCGCCTTAAGTCTTGAACCGGCAGCCGACCTGCTGCCATCGAAATAGTTAAGTATTCATGTCGGTGTCGCTTGAAACTCAAAGCTTCCTCCTGACTTTAACAGAACTCCCGCTTGCCTCCTTCTCCCGAGGATCGCAGCAGTGTTCTCCATTATATACTATTCCCTCGAGAAGTACAAGATATTATTTGCACATCCTTAAAGATTTTTGTGCAGATTCACTCTTGTCTCTCGCTCCAGCTCTCACATATGTGAGGTCCTCGTTGGGACACATGCCTGCATTTGACGTCCTTCCGAGGCTTTCATGGCACAGCATTTGTCTATACAAGTCATAAAATCCAGCGCGTTGTGGAATCCAGACCTCATATACATCGTAACACGCTCAGGCCACGGCCTTGAATAAAATGCGATCGATTTCCCGTGCTGCGTATTGTCCTGGTGAATATCGTGTTTGCGGAGTGCTGCCGGTGTCCTGAGCAACTTCTTTTCTGTTTTCCGTACGCTCCACCCCGAAGTGATGCTCTTAGTTAGTGTCAACTAATCTCCGTGCCAAAAAGAGAGCCGCGAGCAGCGGCTCTCCCTGTCTCTCTTTCCTCTGATCAGCGGAACAGGCCAGTGGGGCGAAGGGTTTCCTCCATTTATGATGACAATGCCATTGGTGACCTCTGACTCATAATCTGATAATCAGCGCGACTATGTGTTGATTCTAATTGGCATGCTGTTGATTGACCCTGAAATATCCAAGGTATTCGTCCTCGAATACCTCTTCGTACATGCTTGAATTGCTCTGAAGATATGAATACAGCGGTCTGTTCTTCAGAATGAGAATTCCGTCGAAACCGTATTTTTCTATAAGTGCCTCAACATCAACATACCTCTCACCTGAACTGCTGTTCTTCTGTTCCAAAAACATCAGACTTACCCCATCTTCCAATATGTGCTCCGCTGCGTATAGGT
Organism: uncultured Oscillospiraceae bacterium; assembly: GCA_964411785.1. GTDB lineage: Bacteria > Bacillota > Clostridia > Oscillospirales > Oscillospiraceae > RUG626. The sequence goes on along the minus strand of CAYPMJ010000019.1, from coordinate 6,351 downwards.
CAGCTCTTGAATCGATGAAGACCGGAATATCGTTATATATCAGCGTCTCCCCGACGTTATAGTCGTTGAAGATCCTTTTCGGATTCTCAGACATGACTGCCTGGACGGCTTCGTCACTCATAGCTTTTGATATCGTCTGATTATTCTGCACTGTCTCAGCTAAGTCAGAGCAGCTGGAAACCGTTGTTAAGCAAATAATTGCAAAAGCAGCAATTATCACAGTTTTCTCAAGACGCGTGTCTATCTCCTTTATATTACATTTAGGCATATAACGAAAGGCATAAAACGCTGCCGAAATATACCACATGATAATAAACCGTGAGCTTCTGAAAAACAAAAGCAGAAATAACCCCATCACCATCAAATCTATAAAACGGACTCTTTTCTTTTCCGAGATGATTCCTATGCTCATTATGATTATGGGAAAAAAATAAAGTATCAGGTCCCCGATTTTCTTTGCATCGGGCGGCTGCCACTCGCATATGACAGTCATGCAGAGTTCATCCGCAAAAATCCGATATGGATAGAGCAGTACCTGAAAGCCTATTGGATTTATCAGTATGCCTGTTATTGTTCCTATGGTGACCGCTGCCAGTATCGCAAGTCCTTTGCGTGGCATTCTAACTGCTTCAATTCTCCCGAATTCAAATCTCATCGAACCGACAGTCAGGAAGAGAATGCATAGGATGTAGCTCATATTTGAGGATCCGCCATGTATGTTGCTCCATAGAACCGATATAAGAGGCAGCAGGTATATTCCCCTGTAGGCGGGATCCTCCATGAAACGATACAGGATTTTCAGCTCAAAAAACAGGAAGAAAAAGCTGAACACCTGGGGACGCCCGTAGAAAAACATGCTGCAAAGTACTGCGAAAAGTGAGAAAAAGATCCCGGAAATCAGCAAATTGCTTCCGTAATACTCCCTGCACTGCCGCCAGAGAATAAAAATCATCAGAAATTCGCTGAACATGGAGAAGAAGAATATGAGGCGCCGTATATGGATGAGTACCTTGTTGTTCCATCCGGCTTAATACCTGTTTTGTATCTGCCCTCCCACCTGCCATCTTTTCTTTTATGAATGTTAACTCCTCTTTTCGGCATAATGATGCTCCTCTCTACTGCCAGATATTTTGTGTTGGATTGGCCTGATAGATATGTGCAGCACATCTCAGTCAGGAATGGATGAATTACGTATCTCCGCCATGTATGTGCAGGCTGAATCGTAGTCAGCTTCAATTGTGCATTGTATGGCATGTCCGTACGGCAAATCGGCATGGCTGAGTCTGATGACCACATTTTTGACCATTAAAGAGAGTGTCCCGATAGATATGTTTATTTCTTTGAGTTGAAAGTTCGACGAATGTTGATTCCAAGTTCCTGAAATTGACAAAAGTACTTGACAAATCAGATTCACTTTGCTAAAATGAACTGAGGATTTGGAATTATTTGAAATGTTGAGATGTTATAGTTCTACGCAAAGTGAGCAGTTGTTTCTCCTGGAAATCAGCTGCTTTTGTTCTTTTGCAGGATCTCTGACTTGTCTCACAGTTCATTTTGCGGAGCTTATTTCTGATGCACATTGCCGGAGTCGCCGGATCGCAGCTGCTCATTACTGCTGAATGCCTGGCGTATAAGCGGAAAGGAAAAACGGTCGTGACCATAAAGAGCAGCTGCAATTGCTTAAATTCCGGCAAGTAATAGTCAGTTCTCCTGATATGTCTATCTCCTGCGATAATTATAATCAAAAGAGCCAAAATAAACAACAGCACAATTGATGTGATATCTTCAAAGTCCACCTTGTCCCGTCTGCTCCAATAAAAGCCCGGGCTGCCTCTCTGAGGGGAAATAAAATTTCCCGTATTCCGCTGAATTGGAATACGGGAAATTTTTAAGTCGCTTCATTGTGACTGTCTGCACTACAGGCAGGCACTGTCATAGCTCTGGAATAAGAAGATCGGAGTCAGCGACATCACAGGTCATGAATCAATTGGAGCACGGGAGGATAGCTTGGATCAATGGACTGCCTCTCTTGCCTCGACAAACCATTTTTCACCTTCCCTGAAGAGAAAGGATTCTCTTCCTCTTATAAGGACGGTATAGCGGATGCCGCCGCCACTGACCTTTTTCGATGCTGCGCGGCACTTATACAGTACCTGGTCGATGTTAAACACCTGACCATCGTCCCATCGGATGAACCTGGGAAGGATTGCGCCCTCCTTGTCCACATCCACGTTTACTGAGACATATGCCTTTCTGCACTGAACTCCCACTTCGTCATACCTCCCTTTCTCTGAATGCGCATCAGCACAGGGCAGCTGATGCGCAGGGCTGCTCAGATCCCTGACATGATGAGTAATTTGATGTAAATCATGGGCAGTTGAATTGCTCAATCATCATTATAAGCACTTAATTTACCTTTGTCAATAGCTTTGAGCAATCCAAAGTCTCAATTTTTTGTAAACAGGGGTGATTACAGGTATACACCTGGCGGAAGTTCAATGTGGAACCTGACGCAGCGGGAAGCTCAGCATGAGCACATAGACCTTTTTTAAGACTCTGATTCCAGGCGAGACTTTTTCAGCAGCAGATGGAAGCGGCTCAGTTACAAAGTACCAGGCGGGACCGTTTGCCAGGTTCGGATTCTCCGCCCATTCGTCTGATTGTTCAGCCCAACGTTTATGGCCATAATGTGAACACCATGTTAAAATTTTTATACTCTATTGACAGAATGCTGTAGAGGTGGTATGATAAAGTTCGCAAGCGATACTTCGCTTGCGATTTGTATTGTACTTGGAGGATTCAATATGGAAGAGGATTCTCAGCTCAGGACAGCTACCAAATTAGTACAGCTTGGGAATGCTGTTACCTATTTCAGGAATCTCAGGGAGAAAGAAATCGGGCTGACGTCGGTCCAGAGCGACGCGATGCGCGCGATTTTAAAAAATCCCGGAATTACCGCCGTTATGCTGAAAGATGAAATGAAGCTATCACAGTCCACAATGGCCGGTATACTGTTCCGTTTGGAACGAAAGGGAATCATTATGAAATCGGCAGACAAGAGCGACAGGAGGAAAGCCATCCTCTCCGCTACGAAGCATGGTGAGGAGCTGGCGGAGGCTCTGGAGGCCACCGCGCTCGAAACACAGCGGGAGCTTACTGCGGGGATGAGCGATGAAGAGAAAGCAGAGTTTGACAGACTTTTGCAGATAGCTCTTGACAATATGCACGCGATCCGCGTTGGAAAGGAAAAATGATTTTTGGATAATAACACCGGAATCCGTGAGACCATGCCGGTAAACGAGGACATCGCAAAGCTGGCTATGCCCACAATCATCAGCAGACTTATCGCCATGATTTACGGAAAGCGGACATGACATGTGCATGGTCAGACGGTTTTTCTGTTTTGCAGAGCGTTCCTCAAAAGATCATGTTTTGTTCTATGGCCCTGTTATTACAGAATTCTGGGGGTTAGATCGTGAATCTGCTTTTTTCCATTGATAAAAGTTCCGCCGCGTTATTCCTGAACTGCGTCAAATCCATTGCAAGGAGTGGCGGGAGCCACAGCTATACTGCCTATATCCTGCACTCAGACCTTGGCAAAGAGGCAATGGATGCGGTCAATGACGCGTCTGGCGAAGCTGTCAGATGTCGTTTCATTTCTGTTGACCCCGATTTGTTTGAGGGTTTTCCAATATCCAAGCGCTATCCAAAGCAAATTTATTACCGGCTCGTGGCGCCTTTGCTGCTCCCTGGCGAATTGGACCGGGTTTTGTACCTGGATGTGGATACCATAGTCATCAACCCGCTGGACACACTGTATGAAATGGATTTTGAAGGCAGTTATTATATTGCCTGTACACATACCCATGAATTTCTGACAAAATTCAATCAGAACCGGCTCGGTATGAAAAGAGAAGCTCCATATATCAACAGCGGCGTCATGATGTTAAATTTACCCGCGCTGAGAGAAAATCTGCGAATGAAAGACATCCGGGATTATGCAAACGAGAAAAAGCATGCGCTCATTCTCCCAGATCAGGATATCATCACCGCGTTGTATGGAGAGAATGTGAAGCTGGCTGACACAATGCGCTATAACCTCAGTGATCGTATTCTGACCTTTTATAACTCCAATCCCAGAAACGAGAATCTGAATCTGGATTGGGTCAGGAAAAACAGTGTGATCATCCACTACTGTGGGAAGAATAAGCCGTGGAAGGAAGGCTACAATGGCATTCTGGACATTTTTTATAAGGAGCTGCTCCTCTGCTGATAATTAAGACCGCGCCGGCGGCCAGATGGTGAAAGGCCGCGGCAATGACCACACTTTACCCCGCAGGAGAGTCGGTACACCGGCGGATCCTGAACAATTAAGGTGTCATCGCTGACACCGGTTCTTTTTCTGCCGCGAAAAGTCCAGCCGGAAGTGACATATGATGCCATTTCCGGCTGTAAACGTGTACTGGAAGCAGTCAACCAATCCGTTTTCCCTGTGATTTAGCACAGCTGAGAACCAGCAGGGATACTGTCATCCAGAATAATCAGCTTAAGCTCCTCATTATCTCCGACTTGACGGACTGCGGAAAGAAGCATTCCGTTTGACTCAAGCCCCATCATTTTTCTCGGCGGCAGATTCAGTATGGCTGCGACAGTTTTCCCGACAAGTTCACCAGGTTTGTAGTATTTCGCTATCCCGGAAAGAATCTGTCTGGGTGTGCCGCTGCCGTCATTAAGGCTGAATCTGAGCAGCTTCTCGCTCTTGGGTACATTTTCACAGGCAAGAATCTTGCACACGCGTATATCGCATTTGGCGAACTCATCTATGGTCACGTCAGGCAGAACAGGTGGCAGTTCTACCTGTGCTTCCGGTTTATCGGTCAGGGCCTCCAATTCCTTCAGTTCCTTTTCCACGTCAATGCGCGGGAAGAGGATAACCCCCTTCCTGACGGAGACCGTTTTGGGCAATACCCCCCATTTTTCGGCGCTGTCCCAGGTTCTGGCGGCATCATCAGCGCCGACCTGGTCCAATATCGCAACGGCGGAATCGGGAATAAAGGGTGTCAGCAGTATGGCGCACACCCGCAGCGTCTCCAGGAGGACATACATGACAGATGCAAGCCTTGGACGGTTCTCTTCGCTCTTTGCCAGCACCCACGGTGTATTCTCGTCGACATATTTATTAGCACGGGCTATGACCTTGAATATTTCGTTCAAGGCATCCTGGAAAGCGTAGGTATCCATTTTTTTCTGGTAAACAGCCCGCAGTCCTGACACCGCGTTTATAAGCTCCTGATCCCGTTCCTGGATTGGCCTCTGGTCCTCGGGAAGTGTTCCATCAAAATACTTAAGCACCATTGAGACGGTGCGGCTGACCAGATTACCCAGAGCGTTGGCGAGGTCGGAGTTGATGCGGGAGATAAGCGCTTCATTAGAAAAGTTGCCGTCGCTGCCGAACGGAAACTCGCGCAGGAGGAAGAATCGCAGCGCGTCCACTCCGTATCGCTCAGCAAGCAGGTATGGATCTACAACATTCCCGCGGGATTTTGACATTTTCTCGCCGTTGAAATTCAGCCATCCATGACCGAAGACCTTTTTTGGCAGCGGCAGCTCAAGACTCATGAGCATTGCCGGCCATATAATGGAGTGAAAACGAACTATTTCCTTGCCTACGAAATGCGCGTCGGCCGGCCAGTATTTTTCCAGGTCATCATATTTATCGTTCTGATATCCCAGAGCTGTCATGTAATTGAACAGCGCATCTATCCACACATACACCACATGGCCCGGATCGAAGTCCACCGGCACACCCCAGGTGAAGCTTGTTCTGGAGACACACAGATCATCCAGCCCGGGCTTGATGAAATTATTCACCATCTCGTTCACACGGCTTTTTGGTTCCAGAAAATCCGTATTCTCCAACAGATCCCGTACACGGTCCGCGTATTTGGACAGGCGGAAGAAATATGCCTCCTCCTCCGCGTCCTGGACTTCACGTCCACAGTCCGGGCACTTACCGTCCACCAGCTGACTTTCCGTCCAGAATGACTCACATGGTTTACAGTATTTGCCCACATATTTTCCCTTATAGATGTCACCCTTTTCGTACATTGCCTTAAATATCTTCTGTATTGCCGCGACATGGTAATCATCCGTTGTACGAATAAAGCGATCATAGGATATATTCATGAGCTTCCACAGGTCTTTTACTCCCCTTGGACCCTCTACGATGTTGTCAACGAACTCTTTCGGCGTCACCCCGGCCGCCTTAGCCTTATCCTCTATCTTCTGACCGTGTTCGTCGGTGCCGGTGAGGAACATGACGTCGGCCCCACGCAGTTGCATCTACCTGGC
>CAYPMJ010000018.1:0-22596 GCA_964411785.1 uncultured Oscillospiraceae bacterium | reverse complement strand
ATCATGTCCCTCATCCTGAAGGGCCTTCAGTTTTTCACGGCGTACCCTCAGTATTTCAGAAAGATCCTGGGGTGCACTTTGAATATCATCTGCCATGTGCTTCTACCCTCGCTACTTCTCTATACTCAGAATCTGGTACTTCAGGATGCCAGCCGGAGCCTCAACGTCTACCACTTCGCCCTCGCTGTGACCAAACAACCCGCGACCAAAGGGTGAGTCATCGGAGATGCGGCCCGCCATGGGATTTGCCTCCTGACTTCCCACAATTCTGTAGCTGAATTCCTCTCCTGAAGTCATATCACGGACAGTGACCAGACTTCCAATGCCAACTTTGCCAACATCCTCGCTGTCTTCAGTTATCTCCGCGTGTTCAATGAGGTCCTGATACTCAGCAATCCTGGAGTACAGCTTTCCCTGCTCGGTTTTTGCCTCGTCGTACTCGCTGTTTTCGCTCAGGTCGCCGAAGGAGCGCGCCTCCTTTATCTGCTCGGCAACTTCCTTTTCGCGGACAGTTTGGAGATAGAAAAGTTCATTTTTCAGTTCTTCAAGGCGCTTTGCGCTCATTCTATATCGGTTGGATTCTGCCATAGTGACCTCTCTCCTTATGATATGATGTAATGTGTCGTTCATGGTGCAGCGCCCCACCAGGTAGACCTGAAATAAGTTCACAGCGCGTGCCGCTTATCATGCACGCGCTGAAATGCAGAACTTAAAGCCCGCCCAGAATGAAAGGGGAAAGAAGATATCTCCCGGTATTATAGTCGAGTTTCCATGTCTTGTCAAGCCTGTACCCAGTCGATTTTTATATCACCGGCGGGAATTTTACCAGCTCTCACAGCCGCCGCGAATAGCGTGTCCTCCGGGTAACCACGTGGGAGCGTCTTCCTGTACTCCTGCGGGTAATCAAAGCCAATCTTGCGTACCACGTTTCCACCCTGCAGCAGGGGACAGTCCCCAGAGGTGGATAGCACGGCACAGTTGTCAGAGGCGCGCAGTGGACGTTGAGGAGGGGAGAAGAACAGTGCCGCATCCGCTTCCACGAGTCCATCAAGGCGTGGGGGAGTGAGTGAAACCCCATACACTTCCGCATCCCTTGACAACCTCTCCACGGCATTTGGACCAGCCTCCACCGTTATGTTCCGGAAGTCCCTGCAGAGCCTGTGGAATGTTTGGATAACACTGGTTGTGAGCAGACCAAAGCACAGAAATACAGAGCTTCTATCAGGTACAGCCCTTTTCACAATATCCACTGCCAGTGCCTCTATCAGCGGGCCTCGATCGGCTGAAGGAAAGCCCTTAAGATCTTCAGATAGTGTGCAATCCATTCTGAGGCACAGCTCAGACCCGCGTATCGCCCCAAGAAGACCGGACGTACGATCAATCTGTAATCGCTTCTTCCGGGCGCTGGCTGTCTCCGGAGCTATGAGAATAAGTTCCAGGCAGTTTAGTCCAAGTACCCGGACAGGTTCTATAATCTCACGACAGCGCCTGGAGCGTCCCATTGGGTGTTCCTGACAGGCCAGTACGAGCATTTTCATCCCCTCCGCGTTCCAGTCTATGGTGTGAAAGCAAAAATAATACCTAAGCAGCCGCAGATAAATCGATGCTTCACGGTACCCAATGTATATGGAAATGACATTGCACCCTGGGCGGATATATAAACATGTCTTCTCTGATGAGAGAAGACTGTCCCTGGAGCTTAGTTAATCAAATCAATGGAGAGGACTTAAAGCCCTCTCCATCTCTCTTTTCCCACTCTATTATTTTACATATGTACTGGAATCAAAGAACTGAAGCGGATCTACTCTTGTCCCATTATCCCAGACCTCGAGATGTATATGCGCACCATTCGCGATACCTGTTGCGCCGCAACGACCAATCACATCTCCCTGACTAACAACATCTCCGGCACTTACAAGGAGCTTGCTCATATGAGCATAAAGGGTGGTGTAACCGTTGCCGTGACTGATGGTCACATAGTATCCATAGGAGTCACTCCATGTAGCCGTAAGCACCGTGCCTCCGTCACAGGCGAGCACATCGCTCCCATAAGGAGCACCAATGTCGACACCCTTGTGGTTTGTGGACGCACCTGGAATACCGGTATTCCGCGGACCGAAGCCGCTGGTAACGCGGTTGGAATCCTTCGTAGGCCAGATGAAGGAGCCCGTGCCGACAACCACCCGGTTAGCCTCCTCAATGGCCTTCTCCATAGCGATGATGTCCTCTTTTATCTTGTCCTCTTCCTCGCTCATGGTGTTATACAGTTCGCGCTGCTGATCTATGGAGAGGTTGATGTCGCTTATGAGCTGAACCGCTTCCTCAACTCGCTGAGCAAGCAGTTCCTGCTGCTCCTCCATCTGCAGCTCTGTATCCTCCATATCGCCGACTGTCTTCTCAAGATCAGCCTTGGCGTTTTCCGTGTCCTGACGGGCGGACACAAGCCTGGTGTAGAGGGTTTTGTCGTACTCCATGATGCTCTCCACCATGTCCATTCTGGAGAGCATATCTGCAAAATCGGTGGCGCCGAAAACAATAGCGTAATAAGAAATAGTCCCGTTTTCCTCCATCGCCCTCATACGGACCTTGTAAAGCTCCAGCTGCTCATCCTCTGCCTCCTGATAATCCAGCACCTCCTGTTCCTTTTCCTGGATAAGCAGTCCATACTGTTCAATCTGCGCATTCAGATTATCTATCCCCGTCTGAATCAGTTCTATCTGCCTGTCAAGAATGCGCTTTTTACCCTGGACAACAGCTTCCTCGTACTCAAGGGAGTTTATCTGAGAGCGTACCTCCTCCATCTGCTGCTGAATACGTTCCTGTTCCTGCTCCAGCTTGTCAAGGTCGTCCTGCGTCGGCGCAGCATAGGCGACAGTTGATGCAAGAACAGATATAAGAACCGACAGCGCCAGGATGACCGCCAGACATACAGCGACGATGCGAATGAAAACCTTCCTTTTCTTTTCCATAGCTAAACCTTCAAATAATTCTTTATAGCCATAAGGCTTCCGATAACACCCACACCCAATCCAACAGCTACAAACGCAATCAGAAGGGGTACTGCAACACTTGAAAAGGACATAATCGTCAGGAAAGATATTCCAATCCCGGACACGGGACCGTCCAGCACCAGCTCATACACACACCACTGCAGCAGATATGCGGAAAGTGACCCGATCAGACCCAACAGCAGCCCTTCGACCACGAAGGGCCAGCGGATAAAGCTGCTTGTTGCGCCCACCATCTTCATTATTGCTATTTCATCTTTCCGCTCAAAAGTGGTGAGCTTGATCGTGTTTGACATAATAAACAGAGATATGATAAAAAGTATGCACACCAGCACCGCCGACACTACAGTGACTATGTTGCGGATCCGCACAAATCCACGGCTTATTTCCAGATGCGCACTCACATCTCCGACACCGGAAATATGCTTCAAAGCATCCTGGGTATCCTTCATAAGCGCGATGTCGTCAATGTAAACCACAAACCTGTGCCTCAGAACAGAAGAATCGAGGCCCTCCAGAAGGGAGGCGTTCTCGTCTTCAAAGGAAGCGACAAAAGTTTCCATCGCCTCGTCACGGGATACGAACTGGACGTGATCAACATTTGGCGTCGCCTCCAAAACAGGCTGAAGTGACCTGGCATCCTCCTCAGAGAGCGTGTCGTTTATATATACGAGAATGACATTCTGGCTTTCCAATGTATCTATAATACCGTCCACATTCAGCGCCAGCAGCGTAAAACTCCCCATGATGAGCAGACATGCCACAATCACGCATATAGAAGCGAAAGACATGAAGCCATGGGTGAAGATACTGCTGATGCCTTCGCGTATGTAGTAACCGCCTCTATTTCGTTTCATAGCTGTAATACCCATCCATTCCGTCGCTGATTATCCGACCTGCGTCTATCGCTATGACACGCTTGGAGAAGCTGTTGACAAGTTCCTTCTCATGGGTCACCACCAGAACCGTTGTGCCCAGTTCATTTATCTTTTCAAGCAGCATCATAATTTCAAGGCTCCTGGCAGGGTCGAGGTTCCCGGTAGGCTCGTCTGCGATGATGAGGCTCGGGTTGTTGACAAGCGCACGGGCAATGGCAACGCGCTGCTGTTCACCCCCGGAAAGCTCATGCGGGCGGCGTTTGGTGCGGGTGTCAAGCCCTACGAGTTCCAGAACATAGGGTACTCGTCTGCGTATCTCCCTGTTGGATGCTCCGACAACCCTCATTGCAAAGGCCACATTCTCATATACGCTTTTGTCCTCTATGAGGCGGAAATCCTGGAAAACCACACCCAGAGTCCGCCTCATGTATGGCATCTTTGAAAATTTGAGGGTGCCGACGTCATAATTATTCACGTTGACAGTCCCATCTGTTGGCGCTATCTCACCGGTGAGGAGTTTTATGATAGTAGTTTTACCGGAGCCGGATGGACCAACCAGAAAGGCGAACTCACCATCTTCTATCGTAAACGTAACGCTTTTCAACGCTTTGGTACCGTTCTCATAGGTTTTGAATACATCCTTAAACAGAACCATGCTTCAGCGACTCCTTCGTGGAGTTCTCTGGGAATCCAGGTACTTCTTGACCATCAGGGCCACTTTGAACACTATGGCCTGATCAAATTCGCGCAGATCCAACCCTGTGAGCTTCTTTATCTTTCCGAGTCTGTATACAAGGGTATTCCTGTGGACGAACAGCTTCCGCGACGTCTCGGAGATATTCAGGTTATTGTCAAAGAACTCAGTAATGATGCCAAGCGTCTCCTCGTCCAGAGCCTCGATTGGACTCTTTTTGAAGACTTCGTTCAGGAACATCTCACACATTGTGGTAGGAAGCTGATAAATGAGCCGTCCAATGCCGAGACTCTCATAGCTGATGATGGAGCGCTCTGTCTCAAACACCTTGCCCACATCAATAGCAGTCTGGGCCTCCTTGTATCTTGTTGCCAGCTCTCGCAGGTGACTTGCTATTGTGCCGATGCCTATGACGGTTTTGATTTTGAGCTCATCTGAAATGGCCTGCGCGATGCTTGCCGCGATCTTCTGCAGATCCTTCTCCTCTGTAAAGGCGGGGACCTCTTTGACCACAACTATGTCAGACTCGCTCATTGAAATGACAAAATCCCGCTGCTTTTCAGGGAACATACGGCGCAGCACATCAATTGCGGCGACATCAGCCCTGTCCAGCTGACGTATGAAAAACACAGCCCGTGGCGCATCGGAGACAAAGTGCAGTTCTCTTGCATGAACATAGATGTCGCCAGGGAGGATATTTTCTGTAATTATATTTTTCACAAGAGTGGTTTTGTCAAACTTCTCCTCATAGTACGCCTTCGCCTGGGAGACAGCCACGGCGGCCATGGTGCAGAAGCTGGCCGCAAGATCGTCAACGCCGTCCACAAATACTGCGTAGTCCACGTTCTGCTCAGCGCCGGTAATGGCACGGAAGGTCTTTCCGCCGGAAACGATCATTTTTTCCCCAAGCGCCGGGAGCATATTGGCTGGATTGATGATGTTAGTCCCCATAAGCGATAGATCGCTGGACGCGATAACGTTTCCTTCCTCGTTCACCACACCCAGTGTTCTGGACGTAGCCTCCTTCATCTGGACTATCACACTCTGAAAGATTCTGCTGGACATGAAGCAATGCCTCCTTTTTTAAGCCAAATGAGTTTCACCGAACCCTGCTTTGGGCGACAAATTCGATAAGTACAATAATACCCACATCTCAGGAATTTTTCAATAAGAAAAATATGAAAAAATCAAAAACTTACGAAAATCTACACGAAAAGTTGACATAATTCCCGCCAATTCCCTTTTATACACAGAGGGAGGAGAGTACACCAGTAAAACAGAGAAAACAGAAGCATCAGTCTCAATCATAACCTGGGTCAGTGGAGCATAGTCTATACCAAACAAAACTCAGGAGGTAATACCATGTTTGTAGTAACGGCAAAGGTGAATCGCAGGAAGCTCATGGCGGTTCTGCTGGGGCTGGCGGTGGTGGTAGCAGCTCTGGTGCTTCTCTTCTCAAACGGCGTCATGGGAGGCGAGGAAGAGACGTCGGCTCTGACGGCAGTGGTAAAGACCGGGCAGCAGAGAACAGCGTATCTTGAGTCATTCGGATGGCAGGTCGGGGAGCTTGTTGAGGAGCAGTCCATCACCATACCAAAAAAGTTTAATGAGGTTTACACTGAATATAACACCCTGCAGCAGAGCCAGGGCTTTGATCTCTCTAAATACGGAGGCCTTGAGGCAACACGTTATACATATGAGATAAAGAATTATCCGGGAGTTACGGGCAGGGTGGTAGCGGATATAATAGTATACAGAGGTCAGGTTATTGCAGGGGACGTGCAGCATATAGCGTCAGATGGATTTATGGCGGGACTCACGTATCCGACGCTTTAGGGAAGCTTAAGACAAATGCGTCATCGTCGCTTCGTAGACTATTTACGTCAGAAACGTACGCCAGAGCTTGAAATACTTAAGCTATTACTATTGCTTCGTGCATTTCTCACGGAAAAGCTCTCGCAGATCTCTCTCGCTGATTTGCGAGAGCCTCTTTAATTCCCTGTATCCTTCCGCCGCCTGATCTCACCGTGAAGGTAATCCAGAGCGTCATGGAGACTGCCAAGTCGGTCGATGAGGCCGGACTTAACTGCCTCCTCGCCATAAATAACTGTACCCACATCTGCTGCCAGCTCACCGGTTTTAAGCATCATCTCGGTGAAGCATTCCCTGGTGATGCGGGAATTGGCGGTCACAAAGCGGACAATGCGCTCCTGAATCTTTCCAAAGTAATTGTAGGTCTGAGGCACACCTATAACAACTCCGGTAAGACGAACTGGATGGATGGTCATGGCGGCAGATGGCGCAATCATGGACAAATCTGCCGCCACAGCCAGCGGTACGCCGATGGAATGGCCTCCGCCCAATACAAGGGAGACGGTAGGCTTTGACATTCCTGCTATGAGTTCGGCAATGGCCAATCCCGCCTCCACATCACCGCCGACGGTGTTCAGAAGAATAAGAAGTCCATCGATCTCATCTGACTCCTCAATTGCCGCCAACTGAGGCATAATGTGTTCATACTTTGTCGTTTTGTTGTCAGATGACAGGATCTGATGCCCCTCGATCTGTCCGACTATGGTGAGACAGTGTATGACTCCTCGTTCCGACTCAATAGTGGACGAGCCCATGTCCTGGATCTGATCCTTCTGATAGATACTTTCAGGGGAGCCGTTGGGCTCCCTAGCGTCTTCACTCATGAAAACACCCCCTCGGTCAGTTTTTCCGTCAAAGGGGGAACTCATACTTCTTTCAGGAAAAATAAGAAAAAAGTCCGGAAACTGAAGCTGTGCAAACCGGGAGAGCACCGGCTGAATCGGCAGAGGCGTCCTGCGAGAGGTGAGGGGAATATATTGATTGAGAAAATGGCATGAAAACGCAGGAATATTCTGCCTGTTCAAAGCCAGAGCGACGCATTTCCAGCGGAGAGGTACCGCCGGAAATGCCGCAGACGATCTATCAGAGTTTTTTAAGACAACCTCTCATTATAAACTGCCTTCATGCCTTTGAAAGCCATGTAGCAGTCCAGCTTTGAGACAAGCTCAAAAGGGGAGTGCATGGAGAGAACAGGCACTCCAGCGTCAATGGTATCAATGTTGCGGTCGCCCATGAACATAGCGACGGTGCCGCCGCCGCCCTCGTCGACCTTGCCAAGCTCACCCATCTGCCAGACAACACCGTTTTCTGCGAATATGCGCCGGATGCGCGCGACGACCTCAGCTGAGGCGTCATTGGACCCGGACTTTCCTCCGCTCCCAGTGAACTTGGATATTCCAAGTCCGTAGTTAAGTCTGCATGTGTTGCGCTTCTCGTAAACCTCCGGCCATGTGGGATCAAAAGCGGCAGTCACATCGGCGGAGATACACAGCGATTTTTCCAGGCATCGGCGGAGTGGAACACCCTGACCTTCACACATATCCTCCATGAAGCACTCGAAAGCCTGAGACCGCATGCCGGATACACCCATGGAACCAATTTCCTCTTTGTCCGCGAGCACACACACAGCCGTGAGCTCCGGATTCTCAAGCTCCAGAATAGCCTTAAGCTCTGCAAAAGCGCATACCCGGTCGTCATGTCCGTAGGCGCCAACCATAGACCTGTCAAGACCAATCTCACGTGCCGGAAGTGCGGGGACAGCCTCAAGCTCTGCTGAGAGGAAGTCCTCCTCTGTGATACCGTATTTTTCGTTGAGCAGCTTCATAACAAAGAGCTTAACCCGATTATCTTCGTTCTCACCCGTGGACTTACCTTCTGACGGGGAGTGTTTCACAGGACGGCTGCCAAGAACAATGTTCAGATTCTCTGCCGGGATTGCCTCGGAAAGAGATTTCCGGGACTGTACCTTGCCAAGATGCGGCAGGAGATCCGTGATAACAAGCGCGGGGTCAGCAGGGTCAGCACCGATTTTCACCTCGTGAACCTGACCGTCCTTTGTGGCGACAACACCGTGAAGCTCCAACGGAAGTGTCACCCACTGGTACTTGCGTATCCCGCCGTAATAGTGCGTTTTGAAATACGCCAGTTCCTCGTTTTCATAGAGCGGAATCTGTTTCAGGTCCAGCCTTGGAGAGTCAATGTGAGCAGCGCATATATGTGTCCCTTCTGCCATGGAGCGATTTCCGGCCACGGCCAGTATCAGCGCCTTGCCTCGGACGTTTCTGTAAATCTTTTCGCCGGCTTCAAGCTTCTCAACCTTGTTGAAAGCTCTGAAGCCAGCGGCCTCTGCCAGCTTTATTGCCTCACTGACTGCCTCTCTCTCCGTTCTGGCCTCATTCATGTAACGCATATAGTCCCTGCAGTATGCGTCGGAGAGCGTTAACTCCGCGTCATCCACCAGGTCGTATGCGTTTTTCTGTTTATAAAACAATTCTTCCCGCAAATCAGCCATTTTGCTGCCTCCAAAAAGTTTTGTAAAATATTCTGAACAGTAGGCTTTAAATTCACTCTCACTGTCAAAATCATTTATTAATATATCATCTGCCAGCTCGCGCCAGAAGTCATCTCCGCGCTGGGCATCTATTCGGGCGCGGGCATAGCCCTCGTCAAGCCTGTCCCGCTCCATGATCCGGCGGAGCCGCAGCTGTGTGGGCGCAGTTATTAAAACAGTTCTGTCACATAGACCGGCAATTCCGCTCTCAAAAAGGCCAATCGCGTCCACAGCCGCGAGACGCCGCCCGGAGTGCCGCTCAAGGTTAAGTATCTCCTCAACCTTACGTCGGACAAGGGGATGTGTGAGATGTGTAAGCTCCTCCATCGCCTCCGTGGAATCAAAAACGACCAGGCCAAGCTTCTTCCTGTCAAGAACACCATCATGTACTACTCCGGGGAACGTGCTGCCGATATCCTCAAGGAGTTTGGCATCAGTATTGAGCAGCTGGTGGTACACCGAGTCACAATCAATCACTGCTGCGCCAAGCTCGCGGAGAACCGAGAGTGCTGTGGTCTTTCCCGCTCCGGTGCCGCCTGTAATGCCGATTACTTTCATAAAGATGCCTCCACAGCCTCTCCCAGTACAGCCTCCAGCTCCTCCGCTGAGACTCCGCCCCGCCGCAAAAGGCGGGGAGGGGAGACAGTCATATCGAGAACTGTGGAGGGAAGGCCTCCTCTGGATGGTCCGCCGTCTATTACAAGGTCAATCTTTCCGTCAAAAAAACTCAGTACATCGTCAAGACAGATTGCGTCCGGAGCACCTGATATGTTGGCAGAGGTGCCTGTCAGGGGAACACCGGCTTCCCTCAGTAGTGCGAGGGTCAACCTGTCATCGGGACAGCGGACGCCGACCGTCCCGCTGCCGGCTGTTACGGCGTCGGGCACGTTCCTGCGGCGCTTCAATACAAGGGTCAGGGGACCAGGCCAGAACCGTTCCGCCAGTTTGTATGCTCCGCTTGGAATGTCCAGACAGAAGCGTTCAGCCATGGCGATATCTGTAACAAAAATACTGACTGGCTTTCTTTCTGACCGCCCTTTTAAAGCGAAGAGCTGTTCCACAGCCTTCTCATTAAGAGCGTCCACAGCCAGTCCATATACTGTTTCCGTAGGCACCGCTGCCACCCCGCCGGCAAGCAGTACAGGCGCTGCGCCTCTGATCGTATGGTCTAAAACAACTGTATTCAAACGGTTTCCTCCGAAGCACGGAGCTTCTCAGCCTGGTCTGCTGTAACGAGTGCGTCGATAAGCTCGTCCAGGGCGCCGTCCATAATCTGTTCAATTTTGTAGAGGGTAAGGCCGATGCGGTGGTCGGTAACGCGGCCCTGGGGAAAATTATAGGTTCGGATACGCTCGTTACGCATTCCGGTTCCGACCTGACTGCGACGTTCAGCTGCGACAAGGGCGTCACGACGCTCCCGTTCCGCCTCATATAGGCGTGAGGTAAGTATTTTAATGGCGCGGTCTTTGTTCTTGTATTGACTGCGTTCATCCTGGCACTCAACCACGGTTCCTGTGGGCAGATGGGTTATGCGGATGGCGGACTCTGTCTTGTTGACCTTCTGCCCGCCGGCACCGGTGGAGCGGAAGGTATCAATCTGCAGGTCGGCCGGGTCAAGCTGAAAATCAACCTCGTCCAGCTCTGGCAGTACAGCGACTGTAACGGTGCTGGTGTGGATACGGCCTCCGGCCTCAGTCTCCGGAACGCGCTGAACACGATGAACGCCGGATTCAAATTTCAGCCTTGAGTAGGCTCCGGTTCCCTCCAACAGAAAGCTGATCTCCTTGATGCCGCCAAGCTCCGTCTGGTTCAGAGAGAGGATCTCCGTTTTCCAGTGCTTTGTCTCCGCGTACATTGTATACATCCGATAGAGGCTGTGGGCAAACAGGGCGGATTCCTCGCCGCCCACACCTCCGCGTATTTCGATAATGACATTTTTTTCGTCGTTAGGATCCTTAGGGAGCAGCAGGAGGCGAAGCTCCTGTTCAGCCCTCTGGAGCTCGGCCTTGTCGAGTTCCAGCTCCTCCTGTGCCATATCGTGCAGCTCAGGGTCACTCAGAAGGGAACGCGCCTCCTCCAATGTGGCTTCGGCACGTTTACGCCTACGGTACGCCTCCACCACTGGGGCAAGCTCCTTCTGTTCCTTGGCCAGCCTTGCGTAAAGTGCCGGATCCGAGTACACCTCATCCGTCTGCATCCGGGACTCCGCAGCTTCATACCTCATCTCAATCTCTTTCAGCTTATCCAGCATAGACTTACCTGAACCCCCGTGTATTTCATGCTTTTATCTTATCACATTATCAGCTCTCTGTAAACAAGTTTTTTTGCTCCTGCGTCAAGGCTTGACAAAAGGACAGTCATGTTTTATACTTTTTTCTGTTATTCGACTTTATGAGCACTTACAGTTTATGAGAAAATAAATAGACACAGAAGAGAGCCAATACATGGGGGTTTGTGGGTCGATGGAACAAATTGCGGAGTGGTTTGCGTCAACTCTTGGGGAGGTGATATCTCCACACCTGACGGTTTTTATAATATCCATGATACCCATACTTGAGCTGCGCGGTGGGCTTGTGGCATCGTCCTTGCTGGGCGTGCCAATGTGGGAGGCAATTCCCGTATGTATTGTAGGCAATTTGCTGCCGATACCGTTCATACTGCTTCTGGTGAGAAAGGTCTTCCACTGGATGCGGAAGAAGCATTTTTGTGAGAAGCTGGTGAACCGGCTGGAGAGAAGTGCTTCCAGAAAGAGCAGGACCATAGAGGAGGCGGGGTTCTGGGGGCTGATGCTTTTTGTGGGGATTCCTCTGCCTGGAACAGGGGCGTGGACTGGCTCGCTCATAGCTGCACTGCTGCGGATGGACGTTAAAAAGGCTATCCTGGCGGAGCTGCTGGGACTTGTCCTGGCAACCTTCATCATGTCGGTTATAAGCTATGGAGTTCTGGGGCAGCTCTTCTGAGCTATACAGAAAAAGGACGGAAGAAATATGCCTGTGGCATAGCCACAGACAATTTTTTGTTCGTTGGACGATCGAAAGAAACGAATGCGCAAATCCGGCCGTCTCACTGGCCTGAGGTTCCGCCTCTTAGCCTTAAGATTCCATGTCCATATGAGAAAAAATATGATATTACGCAGACGGGAACAGCACCAAGAACATCAATAACGGAATGCTGTTTTAAAAAAACAGTAGACAGGCATATAAGCCCGGTTATTATGGAAAAGAGTATCCTCCAGCCTGGAGTGGCAAAGTGTCTGCTGTTCCAGCCGGCGATGGAGATAGCCACGGCGCCTATCACATGGACAGAGGGGAATACGTTGGTGTTTGTATCCGCCAGATAAAGCACCCTCACACAGCGTGACAGAAGATTATTTCTCGGCAGCACGTCTGGACGCAGATCCTGACAGGTGGGGAAGACGAGGAAAATAACAATGGAGAGAGTCCAGGAGATAATGACGAATTTCATGAATTTCTGAAAGCCATCGATATCATACATGAGCAGATACAGGTGCATTCCCACGAGCGCAACGAACCAGAAAAGGTATGGGATAAGGAACCACTCGGAGAATGGGATAAGGTCATCAAGTGCACAGTGTGTAGAGAAGTAGCTATCCACATGATAGAATCGTTCCACGAAAACGAAGAGCATTCCGTAGACAGGCCAGTAAAGAAGCAGCTTAACGTGTCGGAATCTGGAAGAGTTTATGTTGTTAAGGCGAAGCTCTCCGTAGTTAACAACAGGTTTACCGAACATCATTAAAGGAAAACTCCCTTCTAATTTTCGTGCAGCCTCAGGACCCGAAGCTGTGTACGGAAGCAAGCAAACCCCCGGTCAGCTTCACTGCAAAATGATCTTTTCATAGCTTAGCGGTGCTCCAAGCTCAAAGGATGTAAAACACAAGCTATTTAAGGGACTCTGCCAAGACGCATCTGTGCAGGTTTCAGGATTTGCCGTGAAGGAATCAGTATCCCGACAAATCCTGCGCAAAGCAAAACGTCAATCAGAATCTTGTTTTCGCTCAAGACTCCTGATGCCCTTTTCCGCATTTCTGCGTGTAATCATGATCTCACGGCCACATACAGTGCAGTGAAGCCTGAAGTCAGCGCCCACGCGCATCACAAGCCAGGTTCTGGAACCGCACGGGTGCGGTTTTTTCATGGTAACAATATCCCCAACGCGCACATCCATATTCTATTCTCCCCTGATGGCGTCCCAATATTTTTTCGCTGCCTGTTCCGTTTTGTTGTCGCCGTACTCATAGTACTTTGCATCCTTTAAAATGTCGGGAAGATACTGCTGCTTTACCCAGTGGCAGGGAAAATCGTGGGGGTACAGATATCCCTGCTCCCGCTCAAAACCAGTTCCGTCCGCATGAACGTTCTGGAGCTCCCGCGGCACAGGACCCGCCTTGCCGGCCTGTACATCTTCCATAGCCATGTCTATGGCCCTGACCACAGAGTTGGATTTAGGAGCAGTTGCCAGCAGCAAGACAGCTTCAGCCAATGGCAGCTTAGCCTCTGGAAGTCCCAGCTGTAATGCGCTGTCCACACATGATTTTACAATGGCTGCAGCCTGCGGGTAGGCAAGTCCGATATCCTCAGAGGCAGAGCAGAGAATCCTGCGACACGCGCCTACAAGGTCGCCAGCCGTCAGGAGGCGTGCCAGGTAATGCAGCGCTGCGTCCGGATCAGAGCCACGCAGAGACTTCATCAGCGCGGACACCGCGTCGTAGTGCTGATCCCCCTCTCTGTCATAGTGAAGTGCGCTCCCCTGGGAGGCAAGCCTGGCGTCATCCAGGGTTATGCGCAGACTGCCATCTGACCTTCGGGCTGCAGTGAAGAGAAGTTCCACCGCATTGACTGCTTTCCGTACATCTCCTCCCGAGGACGCAGCGATGTGCTGCAACACTCCGTCTTCAATTTCCGCTGCACCGAACCGTTCCTCAGCCTTTA
This sequence comes from uncultured Oscillospiraceae bacterium, assembly GCA_964411785.1. Lineage (GTDB taxonomy): Bacteria > Bacillota > Clostridia > Oscillospirales > Oscillospiraceae > RUG626. The sequence continues at coordinate 8,641 of CAYPMJ010000018.1, read as the reverse complement.
TCACAGCACGTCTGACGGCGCAGAGGACATCTGACGCCGTCAGCTCCTTGAACTCAAACACAGTGGAGCGGGACAGTACCGCATTGTAAATATAGAAAAATGGGTTTTCCGTTGTGGAGGCAATGAGAGTAATTTTTCCATTTTCAATAAATTCCAATAATGACTGCTGCTGCTTTTTATTGAAATATTGTATTTCGTCCAGATACAGTAATATCCCATTGGGGGCCAGAAATGTGTCGAGTTCGGAGATTATGTCTTTTATATCCGATAAAGATGCGGTGGTTGCGTTGAGACGGCGCAGTTGGCGGTTGGTTTCCCTGGCAATGATATTGGCAACAGTTGTCTTCCCGCTGCCGGAGGGACCATAGAAAATCATGTTCGGTATCTGACCTGAGCGTATGATTCTCCGCAGCAGCCCATCCTTGCCAAGAATGTGCTGCTGCCCGTATACCTCGTCCAGAGTATTTGGCCTTATTTCATCTGCGAGTGGACGGTACATCGCCGTACTCCCCTTTTTTATAAAAATCACTCTTTATTATAGCATGAGTCAGTGATATAATCAATGGACAGGGAACAGAACAGAGTATCAAGAACAATTATCAGCCATATGAGGTGGAAAAATGGATAAACAGACCTCAAATGAGATAATAGCGAGGCTGGAGACTGCCTACCCGCTGGCCCAGTGTACGCTTGACTACAATGAGGCATATGAATTGCTGGTATCTGTGCGTCTGGCCGCACAGTGTACGGACGAGCGTGTGAATCAGGTGACTCCGGCGCTTTTTAAACGCTACCCAACAGCCGCTGCAATGGCGGCAGCAGAGCCTGAGGACGTGGAGGGCTATATCCGTTCCTGCGGCTTTTATCATGGAAAGGCACGTGATATCGTTGGTGCTGCGAAAATGATAACCGAGGAATACTCAGGCCGTGTTCCGGAAACTATGGAGGAGCTCCTGCGGCTGCCTGGGGTGGGTAGGAAGAGCGCAAACCTGATATTGGGCGATGTATATCACAAGCCCGGAGCTGTAGTGGTGGACACACACTGTATAAGACTCACAAACCTGCTTGGATATGTGGACACAAGGGACCCTGTCAAAATAGAGAGGATTCTCGGTGAGATTATCCCACCGGATAAATCCAATGACTTCTGCCATCGTCTGGTGCTCCATGGCCGTGCAGTGTGTGTGGCGAGGCGTCCGCAGTGCTCCGTCTGCTGTCTGCGGGAGCTTTGCGCACACGGAAATGAATTAAATGAATCATTAAATTAAAACCGAAATGGCATACCGTCAGCGGCATCTCACATGCCGGACGGTATGCCTTAGTATTTACCGGTACAGCCCATCAATGTAGCGACAGGCGGCAACAGCGGCTGTGGAGCCGTCTGCGGCGGCAGTGGTGAGCTGGCGAACAGCTTTGGACCGACAGTCCCCGGCGCAGAATACTCCAGGTCGGTCAGTTTCACATTTTTCATCGGCGTCAACATAGCCTGAGGCGTCAAGCTGTACAAGTTCCTGGATGAGTCCATTTTCCGGAATAAGGCCTATAGCCACAAAAAGGCCTGTACATTGGATATCAATTTCACCGGATGCAGTTACAGCCCGAAGGCCGCTCAGCGCACCATCTCTGGTGGTGAGGTCCGTAATCTGTGCGCCGGTTATTACCTGTACATTTCTGCGGGCAAGAATTGCGTCCTGAAGCTTTTTTTCGCCGGTCAGCGAGGGAAGATCCTGAACGATTGTGACGCTCCGGCACGTTTCTGACAGCAGCAACGCCTCCTGAAGTGCCGAACTGCCCCCGCCAGCCACACACACATCTTCACCCCTATAGAAGTCTCCGTCGCATACCGCGCAGAAGGAGATTCCATTTCCAATCAGCTCCGTCTCACCGGCCAGGCCCAGCATTCGGTGCCGGACACCAACAGCGATAATAAGAGCCCTTGACTCATAGACGTTCCCATCCTCAGTGAATACCCGCTTGCAATCCCCGTCCTCAACCCTGACAACGTTTTCAAGCTCTGCCTGAGCGCCCAGAGCAAGAACCTGATCCAACAGCCGTTCCGCAAACTCATTTCCACTCATTGACATGATACCGGGGTAGTTTTCTACCTTGGGCGAGTAGGTGATCTGACCTCCAAACCCGCTTTTCTCCAATATTACTACACTCTTTCCTGCTCTGAGTGCGTAGAGCGCAGCTGTCATACCGGCGGGTCCACCGCCGATTACAATTATATCAGTCATCCATGACCAGCCTTTCATCAGTAACGGATAGGGGAACGCGCACACACGTTCCCCTCCGCACATTTTATTCTTCTCAGTGCTGCCTTACGCCTTTACAGCTGCACGTTCACTCAGATATTTCTTGATGTCCGAAACGCCACGGAGTTTTACAAAGGCCCCGCCGCCATCCACAACCAGGGTGGGGGCCTGCTTGATACCGTACTTGGCCACAAGCTCCGGATGTTCCTCAGCGATAAGCTTTTCATAGGTAAATCCGGCCTTATCCAGGAGCGCACAGGCCAACTTGCAGTTCGGGCATGCAGGGGTTGTGAAGAGCAGCGCATCAGCCTCCAATGGTGTCTCAGCCTCGACATGCTCCTCATGAGCCTTTGCCAGTGCTGCTCCGGTGGCCAGCGCGGATGCGTCGATCACATACGTCTTTCTGTCACGGTATTCCTGGCTTTTGCCATCATTCCAGTTCTGTACGGGACGGTAATAACCGGTGATGCGGCTGTATACCTCGGCACGCTTGCCGCAGTGCGGACACGTGAAATGTTCTCCTGAGAGGTAGCCATGCTCTGCGCACACGGAGTAGGTGGGGGACAGGGTGTAGTAAGGAAGCTTGTAGTTCTCAGCTATTTTACGTACCAGATTTGCCGCAGCTTTCCAGTCCGGCAGCTTCTCACCTAAAAAGGCGTGGAACACCGTTCCAGAGGTGTACAGTGTCTGAAGTTCATCCTGAATATCCAGCGCGGAGAAAATGTCGTCGGTGTAACCTACAGGAAGGTGAGAACTGTTTGTGTAATATGGTGTGCCGTCCATATTGGCAGTGATGATGTCAGGATAGCGTTCCACATCGTGCTTTGCAAGACGGTAGGAGGTTGATTCAGCCGGCGTTGCCTCAAGGTTATAAAGGTCACCGTACTTCTCCTGGTAATCTGAGAGCCTTGTCCGCATATGGTTCAGAACATCCTTGGTGAATTGCTGAGCGCGCTTCCCGGCAAGGTTCTCCCGCAGCCAACGCGCATTGAGGCACGCCTCGTTCATTCCTACAAGACCAATTGTGGAGAAGTGGTTGTCAAAGGAACCGAGATACCGCTTTGTATAGGGGTAAAGTCCCGCCTCCAGAAGCTTTGTAATAACTGTGCGTTTCACCTTCAGCGATCTTGCGGAGATGTCCATCATCTTGTCGAGCCGCTCATAAAATTCTTCCTCCGTCTTGGAGAGATACGCGATGCGCGGCATATTGATAGTGACAACACCCACAGAACCGGTGGACTCTCCGGATCCGAAAAACCCGCCGGACTTCTTTCGCAGCTCCCGCAGATCCAGCCTCAGACGGCAGCACATGGACCGAACATCTGACGGTTCCATGTCAGAATTAATGTAGTTAGAGAAGTACGGCGTGCCATACTTAGATGTCATCTCAAACAACAGCCTGTTGTTTTCTGACTCAGACCAGTCAAAGTCCTTGGTGATGGAGTATGTAGGGATGGGATATTGGAAACCACGTCCGTTGGCATCGCCCTCAATCATTATTTCGATGAACGCCTTGTTCACCATGTCCATCTCTTTTTTGCAGTCCTTATAGCAGAAGTCCATCTCCCGACCGCCTACAATACATGGCAGCTCCGCAAGGTCGTTTGGAACGGTCCAGTCCAGCGTGATGTTGGAAAAAGGAGCCTGCGTACCCCACCTGGATGGAGTGTTTACACCATAGACAAAGGACTGTATACACTGCTTGACTTCGCGTTGAGTGAGGTTATCTGCCTTCACAAAAGGCGCGAGGTAAGTGTCAAAGGAGGAAAAAGCCTGCGCTCCGGCCCACTCGTTCTGCATGATGCCGAGAAAATTCACCATCTGATTGCAGAGCGTGGACAAATGGCTGGCAGGAGATGAAGTGATTTTTCCGGGAATACCGCCTAACCCCTCTTTTATCAGCTGCTTCAGACTCCATCCGGCACAGTAGCCTGTGAGCATGGAGAGATCGTGCAGATGGATGTCCGCATTTCGATGCGCCTTGGCGATCTCCTCGTCGTATACCTCAGAGAGCCAGTAGTTAGCCGTTATTGCACCGGAATTGGAGAGGATAAGTCCCCCCACAGAGTAGGTGACAGTGGAGTTTTCCTTAACGCGCCAGTCGTTTATATTAAGATAGTTGTCAACTGTTTTCTTATAGTCCAGCATGGTCTCGTCCACATTGCGGAGCTTCTCATGCTGTTTCCGGTACAGAATGTATGCCTTCGCTACGTTCTCATAGCCGCCCTGACTGAGCACGGACTCAACTGAGTCCTGAATATCCTCGATGGCAATGAGATCATCTTTGATACTCTTCTGGAAAGCGGACGTGACCTTCAGTGCCAGGAAATCAATGACACTGTCGTTGTAGTTTGTCTCTGTTGCATCGAAGGCTTTTTTCATGGCGGCGGCGATTTTTGTGATATCAAAGTCCACAGCACGCCCATCGCGTTTGATCACTCTATACATTCTGGTATATCCTCCTTAAAAACTGAAAGGGCTGAAAAGCAGCGTATCAGACGGTTTCCGGAACGTTTGTGCGCAAAAAAATAAGACCTGCGCGAACCCGCACGGAACGGGAACCTCGTACAAGCCTTATTATAGCAGAACATAAATCACTAGTCAAGACCAAAGACACAAGATTTTGTATTTTGCACGGAATGCACAAACTACATATAGTGGTAGTTTCTTAAAAACTACTCGGAACCGCGCAAAGTAGCAGAAGGAATATAATGTTGCAGAACATTCAGGATAGCCCTGAGCTTTTCGGAGGAAGGGGGTGAAAAGCCGTCACCTATGAGGTCGCCGGAGTCACGGAAACACTGAATAAAGAATCGTGGCGCACCGGTGAGCCACTGACCGATCGCATCAAAATCGGATATCTGGTGAAGTTCATCGACGACAGTGGTCCGGAATTCAAATGGTACGCGCGTTTCCATAAGCAGCGCAGCACTTTGCAGGACAGGCTCGACGTTGAGATCAGGGATCCCGGAGACGGCAGCGTAGCGTTCAGGCGAAGATTTGATATCCATAGCCACATAGTCACACAGCCCATCATCGAGCAGCTGTCTCAGAACCTGAGGCCGCATCCCGTTGGTATCAAGCTTGACAGAGAAGCCAAGATTCTTAAGTTTCAGCATGAAATCAGGCAGATCATGCTGAAGCGTCGGCTCACCGCCAGATATGCAGACACCGTCCAGAAGACCACGTCGTTTATCAAGGAAGGAGAACAGGTCGCCTTCTGTAAGGGATGGCAGATCAGCGGCCCTTAGAACCAGCGAGGCGTTGTGGCAAAACGGACACCGCAGATTACATCCTCCTGTAAACACTGTGCAGGCTGTGTGCTCAGGATAATCCAGCAGCGTCAGCTTCTGAAGACCTCTAAGTTCCATTTCCCCAAATGCCCCCCAAGCAGTGTCTGACGGTCAGTATACCACATGTCCTGATTTTTCGCAAGTGCTTTTGTGACCGTACGGAATATTTCATGGCTTCATGCTGGATATAATAGTCAGCTTTAGCGGGAGCTTCGAAATTGCATACGACAGGAGAATCAGAAGGTTCCTCCCAGAGCGGCGACGGTGACACAGGCGACGCAGAGCAATGAAAGCAATGTCCAGAAAATGATATTTCTGAGTCTTGTCAGGCTATGCTCTTTTTTCTCTCTCTCGTCGTCGGCAGAGTCCTGAAATTGAGCAGAGTTCATCTCATTCAACATGTCTTGTACCTCCTGTTTGTTTTAATAACTTATTATCTCATATTCTCTGAGAAAAAGCGCGTCATTTTGGTGAAAAAGTGTTACAAAACCCGGACACAAATTCTGACAAAACAGCGCATTAAATGACAAACCGGTAACAGGCAGCCGGAGCAGCTGAAACAACTCCTCGACAACCGGCGTCAGATATGCTATAATAACCGTAAGATCATGAAGGAGAACGGAGAATGGCAAAAAAACGAAAACGTCTATCGTCGGCTTTTGGAGATTATGCAGACTCGCTCTCCGGAGAGGACAGGGAATTGCTTGACGCGTGGTTCAGAAAGCTGAACCAGCACTTACAGCTTCCGGCGGAATGGAAGAACCCACTGCTCAGAGATTTTGAGAATGCAGTCCTGTTCTATGTCCGCCGCGGTGATTCTCTTCGGGACATAATTGGTAAGCTTGCTCCTGAAAACCTGGGCGGCTTTTACTCTCGCCCCGCTGTGGCGTGGTATCCGCTTGACAGTGCGGCGAAAGTTTACCCGTTGTCCATGAATCATAATCAGATGGCTGTCTTTCGGCTGTCTGTGACCATGGTGGAGGATGTGGTCCCGGAAATTCTGCAGATGGCGCTGACATTTACAATCAAGCGGTTTCCGGTTTTCGCCACAACGATTAAGAGGGGAGTATTCTGGCACTATATAGACTCTGCAAAGCGCCGTTTTGCAGTGGAGCCGGAGACAACCCTCCCTTGTGCGCCAATGGATGTCGCGCTCACAGGCTCACCGTCATTCAGAGTTCTGTACTATAAAAATCGAATCAGTGTGGAATTCTTTCATATCCTGACCGATGGTACTGGCGGCATGGTATTTTTGAAGTCACTTGCAGCGGAGTATCTGCGCCTTTTAGGATACGATATCCCCTGCACTGAAGGTGTTCTGGATGTGAACGAAGTGCCGGACGCAGGTGAGTCTGCGGATGATTTTGGGGGGTGCGTATCCGGAAACAAGTCATCTGGCTTCGTGGATAAGCCGGCTCTGCAGATGAGCGGGACGCTGTCGAAAATAAAACCATGTCAGATAATCCACTTCGATATAGTAAGCAGTCAGCTCCGGGATCTGTGTCACAGATTTGGCTGTTCAGTCACAGCATTGTTCGTCTCGATGATGATGATTGCTGTTAAGGCAGCAACTGAGGAGACTCAGGGTATTGTTCACATCCAGGTCCCTGTAAATATGCGAAACTATTTTACTTCGCGTACACTGCGGAATTTTTCACTGTATGTCAGTGTCCGACTGCCTGTGCAGGAGATCACCAGTTTGGAAGAGCTGATTCCCAGAGTTTCATCACAGCTGAAGGAGAATATTACACGGGAGAATATGCAGGAGATGATGAATGGCGCTGTAAAGCTTGTCCGTTCATTGAGGCTGATACCGCTATTCATAAAGGCGCCGGTTGCGCGGGTGGTCTATGGCTTTCTTGGTGACCGTGTATTTACGACGGTCCTTTCAAACCTGGGTGTTGTGGATCTGTCTGCTGAAATGCATCAGTATGTGCGGAAGATGGACTTTGTGTTGGGCACGGTAAATCTGGCGCGGGCTGCCTGTTCTGTGGTTACCGTGGGGGATGTGTGCACATTCTCAATCGCCAAACTGACAGCGGATCCATCCTTTGAGGAGAGAATATCCCTGCTGCTTCGAGAAAACGGTCTTGAATTTAAGGTTTCCGGGAGTGAGCTATATGGATTTTGAGATTGTATATCCGGTTCCGGCAAAGCGTTCTGTTGTGCTTCGACTTTTGAGACTGATCTTCGGCTCGGTGTTTCTGGCGGGCGGTGTGGCTTCAGTGATAGTGAATGTCTGTATTGGGGGAAAGTGGTGGAGCCTTGTCGCCGTATGGAGCATGTATATGGTCTGGACGCTGGTGCTGAAGCAGCCGCTGGTGGAACGGAATCTTATTGGACAGGGCGTTCGCATATTGGTTATGACAGGTATATTGATGCTGTTGATAGAGGTTTTCCTATCGCCAGGTTGGGCGCACATGGTAATTCCGATATTCATGTTCGCCTCACTCACGGCACTGGGAACACTGTTTTTTGTGAATGTATCGAAGCAGCGTCATAATATTATGTCACTTATTGTGGTGACAGTGCTGGCACTGATCGGTTCGGTAGTGGCGTTGGCAGCCTTTTCAGACTACAGTTGGCCTATGATAGTCCTGTGTGCTGTGGCGTCTGTGTTGTTTATTGCCAGTGTGGTGGTGCTGCGTTTACAGCTATTGCGAGAGATTCGCAGGAGATTTCATATAAGATGAGTATATGACATACTGTCCTGGACTGGTGTGACACCTGTGAAAGAGAATTGGTAAAGTGCATAAAATATAATCTCACGCGGAGAAGATTTACACCAGAGTTCCAAAAATGCCACTTTACCCTTGACAATCCGTCACATATTGGCTAAACTGTCGCCAGAGAAGGCAATGGGGCCGGGAACGAAAGTTCCCGGCCCCCCTCTTTTATTTTACGCAAGGGCGCGTATCCCAGGAAAACGGGAGACGCGCTCAATTTGTTTTTAAGGAGGAATGGTTTATGTATTCATCGGTCAACACCATCTGGGTCCTGCTGGGAGCGGCGCTGGTCTTCTTCATGCAGGCGGGCTTCGCCATGTGCGAGGCGGGCTTCACCAGGGCCAAGAACACGGGCAACATTTTGATG
>CAYPMJ010000017.1:0-23161 GCA_964411785.1 uncultured Oscillospiraceae bacterium | reverse complement strand
TGAAAAACATGGGTTTAAAGGGTAGCGGCTTCAGCTGAACTGTGGTATAATAGCCGCAGACGCCACGCGTCTGCGGCTATTATACTCATTTAAGGCCGCGCATAAAGCGCATGGCCAATTATACCATTTCGCTTCGCTTCATCATGGTATAATAGCCACGTAGTGGCTATTATACTCATTTTAAGGCCGCGCATAAAGCGCTCAGGCTTGTTATGTTAGGGGGGCAACTGGACTATGAAAACGTGGAAACGGCTGCTGGTGCTGATATGGGCGCTGCTGCTGGCCTTCGCGATACCGTGTGCTGCCAGCGCGGATAATTCTGCGCGGGAGATCGCGATAACAGTGTCAGCCGGAGGGGAGACATACGGGAAGCTCACCGACGGCTCCTATGACACCACTGTCACCTTCAGCGAGGGAACCACAATCGTCGTTGCTCCGGAGAACAATGAAGAGCGCATCTATGGCCTTTATATAGTCTGGGCCGCATGCCCGGGCGAGTGGACGCTGAGATATGGGAATATCGTCTCACAGCAGGGCACGCATGGATTTCTGCACGAGTATGTGTCCGTGGAGGGCGGAGCGGAAAGTGTTGCCATGGAGCTCATGGACAGGGAAAAACTCTGTTATATAAAGGCGTATTCGGAGGGTACGCTTCCTGAGGATGTTCAGGTCTGGGAGCCCGAGTGCGAGATGGCGGATATACTGCTTTTCTCCACTCACGCGGACGACGAGATACTTTTTTTCGGGGGCATATTGCCTGAATACGCCGGCGAACGCGGATTGCTTGTTCAGGTTGTGTATTTCTCCAACTATTTCGGAGGCACTGTGATCAGGGAGCATGAGAAGCTGGACGGTCTCTGGACCTGTGGAGTCCGCAATTACCCTGTGAACGGTCCTTTCGAGGACGTATACTCCGAGACGCTCTCCGAGGCAAAGAAGATATTCGGATATGACGATACTCTGTCGTTCATTGTCGAGCAGATAAGAAGATTCAGGCCGCTTGTCTGTGTGGCGCAGGATGTGAACGGGGAGTATGGCCATGGGACACACATGCTGACGTCTGCCGCCATGCAGGAGGCTGTGGAGATCAGCATGGACATGGACAAATACCCTGATTCTGTTGAAAAATACGGTCTGTGGGAGGTTCCTAAGACGTATTTACACCTGTATGAGGAAAACCCGCTGACACTTGACTGCCGCAAGCCGCTTGCGTCGTTTGGCGGAAAGACGGCACTCGAGGTTGCGTCAGAGGCTTATAAGAAGCATGTCTCACAGCAGTGGTGCTGGTTTTATGTCTCCGACGATTATAAGTACAGCATAGCCAGATTCGGACTTTATCGGACAACGGTAGGTGCGGACGAGACAGGAGACGATTTGATGGAGCACCTTCAGGATCGCTGCAGTCTGCAGCGCGAGGTTGAGGAGAAGAGAGCAGAGAGACTTGCTCGGGAGGATGAGGAGTGGCTGGCACGCGAGGAGGCCGAGCTGCTGGCGATTGAAGAGGCTTCCAAAGCGGGGGAGGAGCGGCCTGGGACTGAGGAGCCATCGTTGGACAATGCAGCGCCAGAGAATGATGCATCCGCATCAGAGCAATACAGCACGTCTGCTGACGGTTCTCCTGTCAGCCCAGTGTTTTTTGCGGGAGCGGCAGTGCTGGTCATACTCATCGGAGCTTTGATCGTCATGGTCCATGAGAGACGTTTCCGGGCAAGGCGGGAGCAGGGAGATGAGGAGAATGAAAACCAGTCGGATGGACAGAAAAGCTGAGACAACTCTGAAAAAAAGCTGGGACAACTCTGGAAAAAGAGCTTGACAACAGGCTTTTTATACATTATAATCAATGGACGTGACTATGAGGTGTCGGGGGAGATGTCGTATGCTTTTAGATCTGCGTGATATACTGACAGACCCCGGCGGAGTCGTCCCCTTCGACTTCAATATGGACATGTCAGAATTTCATTTCGCCACGGTAAAGGAGTTTTCCACGCCAGTCCACGTGACGGGGAGAGTAGAGAACCACGCGGGGACGCTCACACTCTCAGGGCGGCTCTCAGCGGAGATGGTCTGTGTGTGCGCGCGGTGTCTCAGGGAATTTCCAAGGCATCTTGGCCTTGGGATCCGTGCCTTTCTGGCGGAAAAGCTGGAGGACGAGGACAACGTGGACTACTACCTTCTTCAGGACGGCTGCGCCGACCTGGAGGAGATCGCAGCCACGGCAGTCATATTGAATATGGAGCAGCGTTTTCTCTGCAAGGAGGACTGCAAGGGGCTGTGCCCAAAATGCGGCAAGGATCTGAACGACGGGCCCTGTTCCTGTGGGGCAGATCGGGATCAGAGGCTGGCCGTGCTCGGGCAGCTCCTGAAACAGGATTAGTTTTTTGTTAGAACAGTGACGGGAGGTGTCAGTATGGCGGTACCAAAGGGAAAGGTGTCCAAGGCAAGAAGGGACAGAAGAAGAGGCTCCAACTGGAAGCTGGAGGTTCCGGGCCTCGTTGCCTGTCCGAAGTGCGGCGAGCTCCGCATGCCCCACAGAGTGTGCCCGGCCTGCGGGAGCTATGATGGACGTGAGGTTGTCTCAGTCGAGAGCAAATAACGCAAAGGCGGCGGGGTGACCCGTCGTTTTTGCTTTTTGCCCGTTCCGTGGTCCTGCCCTGGAGGGGGGACCGTGGGTCTCATTTAAGATTTAAGGAGCGGCGGCTTTTTGCCGCTTGCCGCTCCTTATTTTATTACTACACAGTTGGAAGCTTCGGGCCGTGGAGCCTGAGCGCTCCATTAGGAGGTTTAAATGTCAAAGCCACTGGTTGCCATTGTCGGAAGGCCCAACGTGGGCAAAAGCATGCTGTTCAACCGTCTGGTTGGCAGACGGCTGTCCATCGTGGAGGACACGCCGGGTGTTACACGCGACAGGCTCTACGCTGAGTGCGAGTGGTGCGGAAGGACGTTCAGCCTGGTGGACACCGGCGGAATAGAATCTGGGACTGACAGCGAGATTCTCACCTTTATTCGACGGCAGGCTATGGCCGCTGTCGAATCGGCTGATGTCGTCATATTTGTGGGGGATATTTCGTCCGGGGTCACAGCCGCAGATCAGGACATTGCCGGGATGCTCCTGCGAACCGGAAAGCCTGTAGTGCTGGCGGTCAACAAGATGGACTCGACAGGCCCCGTCAATCCGGACATATACGAGTTTTACACGCTTGGCCTGGGGGATCCGATAGCCGTTTCAGCTGTCCACGGCCATGGGACGGGTGACCTGCTGGACGAGTGTCTTAAATACTTTCCCCCTGAGGATGAAAAAACCGAGGAGGACGACACCGTGAAGCTGGCCTTTATTGGTAAGCCCAACGTGGGCAAGTCCTCCCTTGTCAACCGCATACTTGGACAGGAGCGCGTTATCGTCTCACCTGAGGCTGGGACCACCCGTGACGCCGTTGACACCCCGTTTGAAAATGAGTTTGGAAAATATACCCTCATTGACACCGCGGGAATGCGCCGGAAATCGCGCGTTGACGACCGCGTGGAGAAGTTCTCGGTCCTTCGTGCCAGAATGGCCATAGAGCGGGCGGACGTCTGCCTCATTCTCCTTGACGCAAGGGACGGTGTCACTGAGCAGGACACCAAAATTGCCGGAATGGCCCATGAGGCGGGAAAGGCCAGTGTTATCCTTGTAAACAAGTGGGACATTGTGGAGAAGAACGATCGGACGATGGACGCGCTGCGCGACAGAATTCGCGAGGATCTGTCCTTCATGTCCTACGCACCCATCCTCTTTATCTCCGCACTCACAGGTCAGCGCGTGGGACGCATCTTTGAACTTGTGAACTATGTAAATGACCAGAGCAGCATGCGCATCACCACAGGTGTTCTGAACAGCGTCCTTGCCGACGCTCAGTCCAGGGTCCAGCCGCCGACAGATAAGGGCAGAAGACTGAAAATATTCTATATGACCGAGACAGGCATTCGCCCTCCGACCTTCACCCTCTTCTGCAATGATACCGCGCTCTTCCATTTTTCCTATCAGCGCTACATTGAAAACCAGCTCCGCTCCGCCTTCGGCCTGGAGGGCACCCCAGTACGCCTTGTTATCATCGGCCGCGACGAGAGAGTGTGATCCGCAGACGGCTTTTCGGAATGAAAACCTGCGAATATGGCAGAGTAAAGGCAAAGAGGCCTGTGAGCATCGACGTGTAACGCCGGGCATCACCAAAAAACGGGCTTTTGAAAAAAATACTTGCTTTTTCTGCTTTTATTTGGTAGAATACCCTGGCTCGGGTTTAAGACCGGGTATTACACACACGGACGGACCCTCCGATAGTGCCGCAGAGCGGTCTGCGGAGGGGAGGATGTCTGTGGAGGTAAGAACTAAATTTTAAAAGGAGATTCAGACAATGGCGATCGTATCAATGAAGCAGCTGCTGGAGGCTGGCGTGCATTTTGGACACCAGACCAGGCGCTGGAACCCGAAAATGGCGCAGTATATCTACATGGAGCGCAACGGCATCTATATTATTGACCTTGCCAAGACCGTGAAGAAGCTGGACGAGGCGTACAATTTCGTCCGTGATCTCGCCATGAACGGCGGAACCATGCTCTTTGTGGGTACCAAGAAGCAGGCGCAGGACGCCATGCGCGAGGAGGCCGAGCGCGTCGGAATGTACTATGTTAACGCCAGATGGCTGGGCGGTATGCTCACAAACTTCAAGACCATGCGCACCCGCATAGATCGGCTTGCACAGCTCAAGAAGATGCAGGAGGACGGCACCTTCGATATGCTGCCCAAGAAAGAGGTCATGAAGCACCTTGGAGAGATGGCGAAGCTTGAGAAGTATCTCGGCGGCGTCAAGGAGATGAAGAAGCTTCCCTCAGCGCTCTTTATTGTAGATCCGCGCAAGGAGCGCAATGCGATTGCTGAGGCGCACAAGCTGGGAATACCCATTGTTGCGATTGTTGATACCAACTGTGATCCGGATGAGATAGATTATGTTATCCCCGGCAATGATGACGCTATCCGCGCGATCCGTCTCATTGCTTCGACGATGGCAAACGCTATTCAGGAGGGCCGTCAGGGCGAGGACTCAGAGCCGGAGGCCAGTGAGGAACCCGACACGGCAGACGTCAGCGAGGACGCCGACGAGCAGACGTTATCATAAGCAGACGCTGTACCGGTGCTATGACTGCCGGTTTACAGACTGCATCTATGACCTTAAGGAGGAAGATTATATGGCTGTTACAGCTGGTGATGTTAAAAATCTGCGTGAAATGACAGGCGTTGGAATGATGGACTGCAAAAAGGCCCTCGCTGCCTCTGACGGCGATATGGACAAGGCTGTTGAGTGGCTTCGCGAGAGGGGCCTTGCCGCAGCGCAGAAGAAGGCAGGACGCATTGCCGCAGAGGGCGTGGCGTATGCCGCTGTTATTGACGGCGCCGGTGTCTGCGTCGAGGTCAACGCCGAGAGTGATTTTGTAGCAAGAAACGAGGTTTTCGTGGACTATGTCCACGAGGTTGCCAACGTGATCGCAAGGGAGAAACCGGCCGACGTCGAGGCGCTTATGGCTTGCCCGTACCCGGGCAGCTCTCTGTCCGTCAGGGAAGCTCAGAACGAGAAGGTTCTGGTTATCGGGGAGAACATCAATGTCCGCCGATTCAGGCGCTTTGATGATAACGTTTCTGTTTCGTATGTTCATATGGGAGGCCGCATAGGTGTTGTCGTCAATCTGAAGACCGACCTTGAGCCCACCGCTGTGGAGACGGTCGGCAAGGACATTGCCATGCAGATTGCCGCTCTGAATCCACGTTTCTGGGACAAGTCCCAGGTTACTGAGGATGTCCTCAACGAGGAAAAGAAAATCCTCATGGCACAGATGGCAGCCGATGAGAAGATGGCCGGAAAGCCTGAGGCTGTGCGCGAGAAAATTGTCATGGGCAAGCTGAATAAGTACTATTCCGAGAACTGTCTCCTTCAGCAGGAGTTCGTTAAGGACAGCTCCATGACCGTTGAACAGTATATCAGAAGTTCCGCTAAGGCCCTGGGGGGCTCGGTCGAATTTGTCGACGCTGTCCGTTTCGAGAAGGGTGAGGGAATTGAGAAGCGTCAGGATGACCTCGCAGCTGAGGTTGCGAAGCTTGTAAAATAATCGAGGTTCTAATGCGAAATTAAACACCCTGGAGAGCTTTTCCAGGGTGTTTAGGCTGTCTGCCGTCATAAAGAGAACAGTCTCTGCCAAGAATGTATTGGACAAAGTTGGATAAATATGATACAATCCGAAAGGGTGGCGGGGAATCTGACGAGGGACTTCGAGTATGAATATCTGAAAGCCGCTCGGTGAATCTCAGGCCCGTTTAAGAGTGCGGATTTGACGGTTCTCGCAAGGTCACCCTGATAAGCTGATGGGGGACTTTTGTTCGGTTCAACATAAATTGCCAAAGGGGAGAACAAAATGCGCGATTACGTTCTGTTCACAGATTCATCCTGTGATCTTCCCGCGCCGATGGCGGAGGAGCTGGGGGTGCATGTGCTCCCATTGTCCGTGACGATGGAGGGAAAAAGCTACAGGAATTTGCTTGACGAAAGTGAGCTCCCGTCAAAGGTGTTCTACCAGAAGCTGCGGGACGGCGTCTTAGCTACTACGTCTGCCGTAAACGTGGAGAGCCTGAAGGATGAAATGCGCAGTCTTCTGGAGAAGGGTCTGGATATTCTGGATATCGGCTTCTCCTCTGCTCTGTCCACGACCTTCCAGAACGGCTGTACAGCTGCGCAGGAGCTCAGGGAGGAGTTCCCGGAACGGAAGATAATCTGCGTGGACTCAAAGTGCGCCTCTCTGGGTCAGGGTATGCTTGTGTACATGGCCGCGCAGAAAAAACGCGAGGGCCTTGGCATTGAGGAGCTGAGCGACTATGTTCTGAAGACGATTCCTCACCAGTGCCACTGGTTCACCGTGGATGATCTGCATTTTTTAAAGCGCGGCGGACGCGTCTCCTCAGCAACTGCGGTGCTTGGAACGATGCTCCAGATAAAGCCGGTACTGCATGTTGATGACGAGGGACGCCTGATCAATGTCTCCAAGGCGAAGGGACGCAGGGCTTCGATAAGGGCGCTTTTCAACAAGGCAGTCGAAACGGGCGAGAATATCGAACGGCAGACTGTTTTCATAAGTCACGGCGACTGCCGGGAGGACGCTGAGTACCTTGCAGCCATGCTGCGTGAGAAGCTGCACCCGGTGGACATCATCATAGGTCCTGTTGGACCTGTGATCGGAGCTCACTCAGGTCCAGGCACGCTGGCGCTCTTCTTCCTTGGGACGCACAGATAACATGTCTGCACGGCACTGGGCTGCCTGCTTATAAATGATGAATATTATATTTACGGAGGAAAATATTATGGTTTTTGACGCTATAGCTGCGACGATCGCAGAGCGGAATGAGTGTGATGTATCCGACATCACTCCGGACAGCACATTTGATGAGCTGGGCGTTGACTCCCTTGACCAGATAGAGCTCATCATGGATCTTGAGGACCGCCTGGGCAGGGAGATCGAGCTTGACCAGAAGGTTGAGACGGTTGGAGACCTGGTGAAGTATCTGGAGACGAAATACGAGCTTTAAACCGCCCGCAGCGCCCGCGGCCTCGGGCCGCGGGCGCTGCGCTGATTCTTTGAAAAAGGATTTCTGAAATATGATTAGAACACCGTTATGTGATCTGCTGGGGATAGAGTATCCGGTTTTGCAGGGCGGAATGGCGTGGGTTGCCGATGCGAGGCTGGCCGCTGCCGTCTCAAATGGAGGCGGGCTCGGTATAATAGCTGCCGGAAATGCCCCGGCAGACTATGTCCGGGAGCAGATAACAGCGATAAGGACAGTGACAGACAGGCCGTTCGGGGTAAACGTCATGCTGCTCTCACCGTTTGCAGATGAGGTGGCTGAGGTAGTCGCCAGGGAACAGGTTCCGGTCGTCACCACCGGCGCCGGGAATCCGGCGAAATATATGGATAAGTGGCTCAAGGCCGGGATCAAGGTTATTCCGGTCGTTCCGTCGGTGGCCATGACAAAGCTGGTGACGAGGGTCGGCGCGGCAGCCGTCATAGCCGAGGGCGGCGAGAGCGGCGGCCATGTGGGCGATCTCACAACAATGGTTCTTGTGCCGCAGGTATGCGACAATACCGATCTCCCTGTCATAGCTGCGGGAGGGATCGGGGACGGGCGCGGCGTTGCAGCTGCGTTCATGCTTGGCGCCTGTGGAGTTCAGGTCGGGACGAGATTCCTGGTTGCCCAGGAGTGCTCGATACACCGCAACTACAAGGAGAAGGTCCTCAAGGCAAACGATATATCCACCATGGTGTCGGGGAGGCGCACAGGTCATCCGGTGCGCTGCCTTAAGACTCCGTTTGCCCGGGAGTATCTGAAGCTTGAGTACAGCCCCGCGACGGACGAGGAGCTTGATAATTTCGGAGTTGGTGCGCTGCGCCGGGCTGTTCAGGAAGGGGATCTTAAAGGGGGCAGCTTCCTCTGCGGTCAGATCGCCGGGATGGTCACAAAGGAGCAGCCCGCGGCGGAGATTGTCCGTGAGCTTATCGAGGGAGCGGAGCCTCTGCTCAGGAGGGCACCTGAATGGGTAAAATAGCGTTTGTCTTTTCAGGACAGGGCTCTCAGTACCCGGGAATGGGCCGGGAGCTTCGGGACTGCTCTGAGGCGGCGCGCTCCGTATTCGAAAGGGCTGACCTTGTCCGCCCGGGTACCTCATCCCAGTGCTTTGAGGGTCCGGAGGAGGAGCTGCTGCAGACCGCTGTGACGCAGCCCTGCATGTTCACAATGGAGCTTGCCGCTGCTGCCGCTCTCAGTGAGCGGGGAGTGAGTCCCGATTTCGCTGCAGGCTTTTCGCTTGGAGAGCTTGCAGCGCTTACGTGTGCCGGCTGCTTCACGCTGGAGACGGGCCTCAGGATAGTTGAGCGGCGCGGACAGCTGATGCAGCGCGAGTCGCTGAAACGCCGCACGGCCATGGCGGCTGTGCTGAAGCTGTCCGACGGGGAGGTAGAGAAGCTCGCTGCCATGTTCAGTGAGGTTTACCCTGTGAATTATAACTGCCCGGGGCAGCTGGCCGTGGCGGGACCACAGGAGGAGCTTGACCGCTTCTGTGCCGCAGTGAGAGAGGCCGGAGGCAGAGCTGTGCCGCTGAAGGTAAGCGGGGCATTTCATTCCCCATTCATGGCGGAGGCCGCCGTTGGATTCAAGGCACTTCTCTCGCAGACTGAGTTTTTAACCCCCAGCGTGCCGGTTTACTCGGACGTGACGGGGAGACCATATGAGGGCAATGCCCGGGGACTGCTTGCCGACCAGATAATGAGTCCTGTCCGGTGGCAGTCCATAGTTGAACACATGGTTGAATCCGGAGCCGACACTTTTATAGAGCTTGGGCCAGGCAAAACTCTGTGTGGACTCATAGCGAGAATCAATAAGAGCGTCAGAACTGCCCATGTTGAGGACGCTGCCTCACTTGAGGAGGCTGTAAGGGAGGCTCTGAGATGAAGGGAAAGACAGCAATCGTGACCGGCGGTTCACGGGGGATAGGACGCGCCATAAGCGTGAAGCTCGCGTCACTGGGTGCGTCGGTGGCAGTTTTGTATATGGGCAATAAGGACGCCGCCGGGGAGACTCTGGACCTGATCGCTGCTGCCGGGGGAGCAGCCCAGGCATTTCAGTGTGACGTCTCTGACTTTGACGCGTGCAAGAAAACCGTGGACGCTGTGAAAGACGCCTTCGGGACAGTTAATATCCTTGTCAACTGCGCCGGAATAACGAGGGACAAGCTCATACCCATGATGAGAGTGTCGGATTTCGACGACGTAATAGAC
Source organism: uncultured Oscillospiraceae bacterium (assembly GCA_964411785.1). Classification (GTDB taxonomy): domain Bacteria; phylum Bacillota; class Clostridia; order Oscillospirales; family Oscillospiraceae; genus RUG626. The sequence goes on along the minus strand of CAYPMJ010000017.1, from coordinate 13,315 downwards.
ACAAATTTAAAGGGCGCGTTCAACATGCTCCGCCACTGCGCACCGATATTCATAAGGAACCGAGGCGGACGGATATTGAATATAAGCTCTGTCTCCGGGTTGCGGGGCAACGCCGGACAGGCGAATTATTCAGCCTCAAAGGCGGGACTTGTGGGTCTGACTAAGTCGGCCGCCAGGGAGCTTGCGGGGCGCGGGATCACCTGCAACGCAATTGCCCCCGGCTTTATTGAGACTGACATGACGGCAGGACTTGAGAGCAGCGGACTTCTGTCCTCAATCCCTCTTGGACGCATGGGAAGGCCTGAGGAGGTGGCGGAGCTTGCGGCGTTTCTTGTGTCCGACAATGCCGCGTATATAACAGGGGAGGTCATCCGCATAGACGGGGGCCTTGCCATGTGAGCGGGAAGGAGCAAAATATTGATGAGACGAGTTGCGGTCACCGGGATGGGCGCGGTCACGCCGATTGGAAACACGGTGGAGGCTTTCTGGCGGTCCCTTGTTGGGGGAGTCTGTGGGATCGGACCTATAACGCTGTTCGACGCCTCGGATTATAAGGTCAGGCTTGCTGCACAGGTGCAGGACTTTGACCCCAGGGCGTATATGGACAGAGCTGAAACTCTCAGGACGGACCGTTACGCGCAGTTTGCCATAGCTGCGGCTGTCCAGGCTGTTGAGGAGAGCGGTGTTATCGGCACGCTTCCTCCGGAGCGGGTGGGCGTCTGGTTCGGCACGGGCGTGGGAGGCATTCAGACGTTCATAAATGAACACACAAAGCTCATGGAGCGGGGACCAAGACGCGTCTCCCCCCATTTTATTCCAATGATGATATCGAACATGGCTGCGGGGAGCATCGCCATACGCTATGATTGCCAGGGCGCTGCTCAGCCGTCTGTGACGGCCTGTGCCTCGGGCTCCAACGCCATCGGCGAGGCGGTGCGCGCCATACGCCACGGCTATGCCGATGCAGTGATTGCCGGCGGCTCTGAGGCCGCAGTGACTGACCTGGGGGTGGCCGGCTTTGCGAACATGCAGGCGCTCTCAACGTCCGACGACCCGAACGCCGCAAGCCTCCCCTTTGACAGACGCCGGAGCGGCTTTGTCATAGCTGAAGGTGGCGCGGCACTGGTGCTCGAGGAACTTGAGCACGCAGCCGCGAGAGGCGCTGTGATATACGGCGAGATAACGGGCTACGGCTCCACGTGCGATGCATACCATATGACTGCTCCGAGGCCAGACGCCAAGTGCGCGGCGAGGGCCATGCGGGACGCGCTCTGCGAGTCCGGCTTTACCGGGAGCGAGGCGCTGTATGTGAACGCCCATGGAACGGGAACGTCGCTTAATGACAAGGCTGAGACGACTGCCATCAAGCTCGCCTTAGGTGAGGACACCGCAAGAGAGGCTGCCATAAGCTCCACGAAGTCCATGACCGGCCACATGCTGGGCGGCGCCGGCGCCGCGGAGGCGGTTGCGTGCCTCATGGCGCTGAGGGATAATATCATACCGCCGACTATAAACCTGCTGGAGCCTGACCCTGAGTGTGACCTTGACTATACGGCAAACGAGGCAGTGGAGCGCCGTGTGGATATTGCCATTTCAAATTCGCTTGGCTTCGGCGGACACAACGCGTGTCTGGCCTTCAGGAGGGTGTGAGCATGGACAGAAGAGAAACCGATATCCGCAGCCTCGCGGGACTGATGCGGGAGCTGGATCTGACGGTGCTCGAGTTTTCAGAGAGCGGTGAACTCCTGAAAATCGAGCGCGGTGACAGATCCTCAGTGACGACCGCGCTGCCAGCAGCAGTGCCATCGAGGAGCGACGGAGCTCCGGCCGCTGCGCACGACGGCCGGGAGTCCGGGGAAATGTTTTTGTCGCCGATGGTTGGTGTTTTTTACATCTCGCCGGCGGAAAACGCAGATCCCTTCGTCAGAATCGGCGACCGCGTACACCGTGGGGATGTCCTGTGCATAATCGAGGCTATGAAGCTGATGAACGAGATAACCTGCGACAGGGACGGTGTCATTGCCGATGTTTGCGTGAGTGACGGGCAGGTGGTGGACTACGGCCACCCGCTGTTCCGTATAAAGGAGTCGTAGCGCCGTATGAATTGAGCCCTGAATGATACCAACGCGGAGCTAGGGGCCTCAGGGGTCATAAAACTTTTGCAGAGCAGGTAAACTTATGAACCAGGAAGAGATAAAAAGAATTCTGCCCCACCGGGGTAATATGCTTCTTTTGAACGAGGCGGAGCGCGACGGGGATATCGCCAGGGGGATATACACAGTCAGAGGCGACGAGTGGTTTCTTGACGGGCACTTCCCGGGCAATCCCATTGTCCCGGGTGTTATTCTCTGCGAGATACTTGCACAGTCGGCATGTGTGCTGCTGGGGGACTCCGCGGTGGATGGAAAAACGCCCATGTACACGGGACTTGACAGAGTGCGCTTCAAAAGTCCTGTAAGACCTGGCGACACCTTTGAGACAGAGTGCAGGGTTGTCCGGGCAAAGCCGCCCTTCTATTTCTGCGAGGGCAGAGGGACAGTGAACGGGAAGCTCTGCGTGAAGGCTGAGTTTTCCTTCGCAGTGGCGGGGGAGTGAGCCGATGTTTTCCAAAATCCTGATTGCAAACCGCGGGGAGATTGCCGTCCGGATTATCCGCGCATGCAAGGAGATGGGCATATCCACCGTGGCTGTGTATTCCACTGCGGACTCCGATGCCCTCCATGTGGCGCTCGCCGACGAGTGCTACTGCATTGGCGGCCCGGATGCCCTGGACAGCTATCTTAACGAGGAGCGCGTACTGAGTGCTGCGTTGGTTTCCGGAGCGCAGGCAATACACCCGGGCTATGGATTTCTCTCGGAGAACGCCCATTTTGCTGAGCTTTGCCTCAAAAACGGCATAGTATTCATAGGACCGTCTGTGGAGAATATGCGGGCGCTCTCAAGCAAGGAGGAGACAAAGCGGCACATGAGCGAGGCCGGCCTCCCTGTTATACCGGGCTCCGGGGTGCTAGGCGGGCTTGAGGATGCTCAGACAGCGGCTGAAGAGATTGGCTATCCAGTCATGCTGAAAGCCCGTTCAGGCGGCGGCGGCAGAGGTATACGCCTTGTCAGAAGTAGCGGAGAGCTGGCAAATGCCTATTATTCGGCTGTGTCGGAGGGTGAGGCCAGCTTTGGCGACGGAGCCGTTTACATGGAGAAATACGTGTATCCGGCCAAGCACATCGAGGTACAGATTATTGCAGACGAGAGAGGCAGTGTTGTGTGCCTGGGGGAGCGCGACTGCTCCATACAGCGCAATAACCAGAAGCTTATAGAGGAGTCACCATCCCCGGCTGTGAACTGGGACCAGCGGCAGACACTGTTTGAGCAGATAATAAGTGCTGTCAAGAAGCTTGGGTATGTTGGAGTAGGGACGCTTGAGTTTTTATACAGCGACGGTAGCTTTTATTTTATGGAGATGAATATCCGCCTTCAGGTTGAGCACACGGTCACAGAGCAGCTCACGCAGATAGACTTAGTGAAATGGCAGATAAGGGTTGCAGCGGGGATACCGCTGGAGTTTGACCAGAGCTGCATAGGGCTGTCCGGCGCTGCCATAGAGTGCCGCGTGAACGCGATTGCGCCGGGGACCGTGGGAACGCTTCATGTCCCGGGCGGACCTTTTGTACGGTTTGACACCTTCCTTGTCAACGGGCAGACAATCTCGCCATACTATGACTCTCTCCTGGGCAAGCTCATAGTCTATGCCGGGACGCGCGAGGAGGCACTTCGGAAAATGCAGGCGGCGCTCTGTGAGCTGGTCATAGGCGGCGTACCCAATAACGTGGCGGAGCAGATTGACATAGTAGCGGATAAGCGGTTCAAGGACGGGAGCTATGACCTCACGTTCTTTTCCACGGAACAATAGTACAGAGGTGTTTGATAAGTGCCTTTTATTGAATTTCTCTTTAAACCGAAAAATGAACTGGAGCCCGGGGGCCGCGGCGCAGCGCCGGCGGCTGCGGCGGACGAGAATGAGCCGGTTAAGCTATGCCCGAACTGCCGGAGGAACGTTCCATTGAGCACAATCTGGGCCAGAGACAATACCTGCGAGTGCGGGTATCACTTCCGCATGAATGTCCGCCAGAGGCTGAAGTTTCTGGCAGATCCCGCCAGCTTTACTGAGTGGGACGGGGATATGGTGTCGAAGGATCCTCTCGGCTTTCCGGGGTATGTTCAGAAGCTTGAGAATACCCGCAACGCCTGCGGAGAGAATGAGGGCGTTGTCTGCGGCGTGTGCAGGATAGACGGCGTGACAACGGCCCTTTTTATAATGGACTCTTATTTCATGATGGGCAGCATGGGGTCAGTTGTAGGCGAGAAGATTACCCGTGTTTTTGAGAGAGCACTGGAGATGAGGCTGCCTGTCGTGGGATATACTGTCTCCGGCGGGGCGAGAATGCAGGAGGGGATACTGTCTTTAATGCAGATGGCGCGGACCAGCGCGGCAGTTAAGCGCCACTCCTCAGCCGGTCTTGTGTATATAACCGTACTCACGGATCCGACGATGGGGGGCGTGACTGCGAGCTTTGCCATGGAGGGCGATATAATTCTCGCTGAGCCCGGCGCGGCTGTTGGCTTTGCCGGGGCGCGGGTGATAGAGCAGACCACGCGGAAAAAGCTTCCAGCCGGCTTCCAGAAGGCGGAGTTTCTTGTGGAGCATGGCTTTGTGGACGCGATAGTGCCACGGGACAGGCAGCGCTGCGTCCTTGGACAGCTTTTGCGGATGCACGGGGGGAGAGAGAATGGGTAAAAACACGCCGCCCACAGGCTATGATAAGGTTAAGCTTGCAAGGCAGAACGGACGGCCAACCGGGACTGATTTTATAGAGGGTCTTTTTACAGACTTTCTGGAGCTGCATGGCGACAGGCGCTTTGCGGACGACAGCGCCATAGTGGGTGGCTTAGCGTACCTTGAGGAGACGCCTGTCACTGTTATAGCCGTGGAGAAGGGCCGCACGCCGCGTGAGCGCGTGCAGCACAATTTCGGTGCGCCTCATCCGGAGGGATACAGGAAAGCGCTCCGCCTCATGAAGCAGGCGGAGAAATTCCACAGGCCGGTTTTATGCTTTGTGGACACCTCCGGCGCTTACAGCGGCATAGGCGCAGAGGAGCGCGGCCAGGGCCAGGCGATAGCGGAGAGCATATCGGAGATGTCTGCACTGAGAACGCCGGTTATTTCTGTAATCATAGGCGAGGGAGGCAGCGGAGGCGCACTTGCGCTGTCGGTTGCGGACAGGGTGTGGATGCTCGAGAACGCAATATACTCTGTCATCTCGCCGGAGGGCTGTGCGAGCATCCTGTGGAAGGACCCATCGAGAGCCGAGGAGGCCGCAAACGCGCTGAAGCTCACTGCTCAGGACGCGCTCAGCATGTCCATCATCGAGGCGGTGATTCCGGAGGACGACCTGGGCAAGGAGCCGTTTTATGTTAAGCTGAGAGGAAAGCTTCTGCGGGAGCTGCGGGAGCTTGAGGCGAAGAGTACGGAGGAGCTGCTGGAGGACCGCTACCAGCGGTTTCGCAGGATGGGCGCTGTGGGTGAGAGGAGCTGACAGTGATGGAACCATATGTGAGGCGTGTTTATTATTACGAGACGGACAACATGGGCATAGTCCATCATTCAAATTATATCCGCTGGATGGAGGAGGCCCGCTTTGACCTTGTGAGGCAGCTCGGAGTGGACTACGCCGGGATGGAGCAGGCCGGGATAATCATGCCTGTGACATTTGCAAACTGCAAATACCTCTCGCCGACGCACTATGACGAAGAGGTGAGAATCATCCCCAGGGTGACGCTGTTTAATGGAATAAGGCTGAATTTCAGCTATGAAATATACAATGTTACACTTTCCAGAGCCGCAGCCTCCGGCGAGAGCGGGCACTGCTTTCTGAGGGAGCAGGGGCGATTCCCCATAAACCTGAAGAAAGAGTATCCGGAGTTTTACGAAAAGGTCAAGGAACTGGAAGAGAGGAACGCATGAAAGAGAGGAACGAATGAGTCTTTATAAGAACTTCTGTGAGGAGACATTTGATGATGAGGGGCGCCTGACGGGCTTTTCCGTGAAATATCCGGAGAATTACAACTTCGGATATGACGTCGTTGACGCTATGGCGGAGCTTGAGCCTGAAAAGCTTGCACTCTGCTGGTGCAACGCGGACGGCGATGAGCGGAATTTCACCTTTGCGGATATATCGACGCTCTCCAACAAGACGGCCAACGCGCTCAGGGCCGGCGGCGTCAAAAAGGGCGACAGAGTGCTCGTGATGCTGAAAAGGCGGTATGAGTACTGGACCGTCACGGTGGCTCTTCACAAGATTGGCGCGGTGATGCTGCCGGTTACGCATATGCTCACGGCTGAGGATATCCGTTACAGGATAGATGCAGCCGGGATAAGCGCAATGATATGCGTGTCGGATGCTGCTGCTCAGCAGCACATCCTCAAGGCTGTGGGGGATGACAGCATAGCGCTCTGGACGCTTGGCGAGGCGGAGGGATTCCGGAACCTGACGGAGGAGACGGCTTCAAGCTCAGAGAAATTCCCAAGGCAGGACACAAAGGCACTTGAGCCAATGCTGCTCTACTTCACATCCGGTACAACGGGTTACCCGAAGGGGGTTATACACGACCACACATACACTCTCGCTCATATTCTCACAGCCAGACACTGGCAGAACGTTGAGGAGGGCGGACTTCACTTAACAGTAGCGGAGACCGGCTGGGGGAAGGCCAGCTGGGGGAAAATTTATGGTCAGTGGCTGTGCGGCACGGCAGTTATGGTCTATGATTTTGACAGCTTTGACCCTAAACGGCTGATGGCAGTTGTGAACCGTTACGGAGTCACGACCTTCTGTGCGCCGCCCACCATCTACCGTTACATCGTGAAAAAGGGCGCCGTGAGAATGCCATCGCTTCATTACGCCACGACTGCGGGCGAGGCACTTAATCCGGAGGTCTTCCGGGCCTTTCGTGAACAGACCGGACTTACGCTCATGGAGGGCTTCGGACAGACGGAGTCCACGCTGATTCTGGGAAACCTTGTCGGGAGTACCCCGCGCCCCGGTTCAATGGGCAAGCCTACACCGCTCTACAGGGTGAGGATAGTAGATGACAAGGGGAGACCGGCAGCCCCAGGGGAGGTTGGAGAGATTGTCATACTCCCACCGGAGGACGGCTCAAAGCAGGTTGGCATATTCTCAGCGTATAATGAGAACGACGGACTTTACCAGTATGTCTGGCGGGGCGGTGTGTATCACACAGGGGACACTGCCTATATGGACGAGGACGGCTACTACTGGTTCAACGGGCGTATAGACGATGTCATAAAGACCGGTGGCTACCGCGTTGGTCCTTTTGAGCTGGAGAATGTGCTCATGGAGCACAGCGCCGTTATGGAGTGCTCGGTTGTGGGCATTCCGGACGAGCTGCGCGGCCAGGCAATAAAGGCGTTTGTCGTCCTTGCACCGGGTATAGAGGGGACAGCGGAGCTGAACAGGGAGATACGCGAGTTCTGCAACAGCCGTGTGTCGGAGTATAAGTGGGTGCGCAGCATAGAGTTTGTGAAGGAGATGCCGAAGACCATAAGCGGAAAAATCCGCAAGGTGGAGCAGCGGGAAGAAAAATAAGAAAGACGCAAGCGCGTCCCGGGACCTTGCAGTGAGGGTCCCGGGACGCGCTTACAGCTTTCCTGATAAGCGGGATAGAAAGACCTGGTTCCACAGAAAAAGATACAAAGCCGCGATTTACCTCTTAGTTAGTACACTGCCTTGCGGGCGGGATCTGAAAACTCACGACGGTGAGTGTTGTAAACGTCCATCGCCGCCTCCTCAAAGGGGAGCGTGGGGTTTGAAACACCCATTAATGATTGCAGATATTTTGTGAACGGAGGATTCAGAATCAGAAGAGGCCCTATCAGGTAGGTCGCCATGAAGTTCTTCCGCCTGAGTCCTTCCGCCATGATGCCAGGATTGAGCCCCACACCGCGGACAGTCTCAAAAAGGCCCGTTCCATTGTCGCCATAGGAGTGGCCGAACTGGCTCTTGAAGCCGACAACCTCCATGTCGTCAAGTCTGCCAAGATAAAAGGAGTTATGTCTGCTGTGCAGACGCCGTTCTGAGTGAATCGGGAAAAGGCCCAGCATGGGAATCCTCTCCCCGCCGTCGCAGTCGATGTACTCCCCGAATAGCTCAAGGGCGTTCCCTGTAGCGAGAGTCACTCCCCCGGCTTCTGTGCGACGTTTAAGCGCATCAAGATAGGGCGCAAGGGCGTTCCGCGCCAGCTCCTGACCGCGCTCCGTTGTGGCTCCAATTAAGACAAGCGCAGTCTCCTGGGACGCAAACGCCGGCTCTGTTCCAAGCGGAGTTCCCACAAGCTCCGCACCACAGCACCGGGCGAGGTACTCAGCATTCGCAAGTTCCCCATAGAGGTTGCACACCTCCGGGTACAGAACCTCAATTTTCATTTTCCCGCGTCCTTTCCTCAACAAGTTGGGCTGTTCTGTCAAGGAGCCGCGACGCCAGATCGACGGCGTACGCGCCGTAGAGTATATAGGCGCTGCTCCCCGGGCTGAGATGCAGATGCTCCGCAGCCTCAAGTCTGTCCGGTACGACCTCTATACGCTCGTCCGGAATACCAGCGAGCAGCAGCCTGAGCCTGTAGTCCTCAGCGCGCGGCCCGGCCGCTACAATGTGGACTATGGCACTGTCATTGAGATACTCAAAATCGCAGTCATAGAGCCAGGAGACGTTTTCCGACCAGTTCTCCTCATCACTCATGCAGTTCATCATGAGCAGCACCTCCTTCTCTCCATCCTGCCTTGACACATAGTCGAAGGCCCGTGAACAGGCCGGTGGGTTCATGGCCTTAGCCATCTGAAGCACCAGCCTTACGCCCTTCACTGTCCGCTCCATATAGCGCGACTCCGCGAGCTTCACACCATCCAGCAGCCGCTGAAGCTCCGCGTGACTGAAGCCTGCCTCACGACAGAGCGCCACAGCTGTGAGCAGATTGTACGCGTTTACAATATTGTCCGATAACAGCGCGTATTCGAAGCTCCCGCTGCTGTCTTCGATTTTCATGGTCCGCGCCTTGAGATCGACATCGGTGCCGAGATAGTCGCGGACCGGCGAGTGGAACCCGCATCGGTCACAGTGGGCCCTCCCTATGTGGTGGTAGTGCACATACTCGTACCGCAGACGCCCGGCACATTTAGGGCAGATCCGCGCGTCGTTGAGGCGGCCCCTGCACTCAGTCGTGTCAGTGGGCAGAGGCCCGATGCCGAAGCAGACGCGCATGTTACCCGGCGCCACCTGAGAGGAGATTAAATCGTCAGCGTTCAATATGAGCTTTGTGTCTGCGGGGATGCTCTCTGTCAGAATATCCGCTATATACTGCGGGTGGGCGTTTCGCTTTATGGAGTCGCGGAACAGATTTGTTATGACGAGAAGGTCGGGCCTTACATATGGAAAAATGAATCTGGACCATATCTCGTCCACCTCCAGAACAGCGACGTCAAAGCGGGAATGGTTGAATATGTTCACTCCATGTGTCAGGCACGTGGCGATGCCGGAGTTGATGTTTGACCCGGCACGGTTATTGAGTACCCGCAGACCGGACCTTGAAAGGAGGTCACTCACAAGGTTTGATACAGTTGTCTTGCCGTTTGTGCCGGTGACGGCAAATATCTTCCCGGGCTTCCCCACATATCTGAGAAAGTCGGGGCAGATCCTGAGTGCCAGCTCACCAGGGAAATTTGTGCCCCTGTGTTTTGTGAGCTTAAGGATCGGCCCTGAGAGCTTTGCCGCCCAGAGAGCAAGGAAGAAACGAAGCTTACCCAACCTCATGCACCCCCTTCCTGGCAACAAGGCGGTTTATAGGAATGCCCTGACTGTAAAACTTAGCCTCGTAATCTGTCATCACGCCGACAGCTCCGTCTCTGTGGAGGTCATTTGTCACCTCCGCAAGTGACCAGCCACCCTCCTCAAACCGTTCTATCGACCAGTCAAACAGCTGCCGGTTGTCAGTTTTGAGCCATATCTCTCCCTCGGGGGAGAGGATGTTCATGTATTTATCAAGGAGCGGCGCCGCAGTAAGACGCCGCTTGAACTGCTTCTTCTTTGGCCACGGATCCGGAAAGTTTATATAGATCCGATCAACCTCACCTTCGGCGAAGAGCTCCGTGACCATCGCAGCGTCTGTATCCAGAAAACGGACGTTTGTCAGTTCCGCCTCTGCCGCGCGTTCCATCGCAACTACCATCGCGTCAGGAACCCGCTCCACCGCAGCGATGAGCACGTCGGGCATCAGCTTTGCCGTCTCCACGGTGAACCGTCCCTTTCCACATCCGAGCTCCAGCTGCAGCCCCGCGAAGGGGTACTGCTCCAGCCACCGCCCGCGGAGCCGGTATGGATCCATCTCCAGCAAACAGGCGCACCGCTCCATGCGCTGTGCAAGGTTAGGCTTCTTTCTCATTCGCATATTGTCTTCCCCCTGTAAGACCGGAAGTTCTCGTCTGCAAGAATATCATAGACATGCGCGGAAGTCAAGGGAAGACCTCTTAAAATGAATGGTTCTCTGTAAGCCTTCCGTACCAGGAGCGCCTCAACCGCGGCTTCGTCACGCTCAAGGCAGAGGAAAGCCAGGATGGGCTTCGTACGGCGATAATCTGTTTTTTGCTTTCGTGGGGTTGAATTTAAAAGACGGATTTGATATTATCATAGCAGACAGCGTAATTACCGGGAGCCAAAGCTGACAGATGTCGGCTCTCGACAAAGCCGAGCGGAGAGAGGTGGGCCTGTGAGAAGTGAAAAACTGATATCAATTCTGAAAGCAAAGGTTTCCCCAGGGACACTGACCTCAAAGAAGGCACTGGAGATGGCGTCGGCAGTCGCGCTCGCAGCGCTGGCTCTTCTCCTCGTCTTTAAATTCGCATTTTTTGACAGGCACATCACATTGCGTGAAACTGAGGCAGCGCTGCTGGATCTGCGAGAGCGGACTCAGACTGTAAACAGTGCCTGTCCAGATTGGGAGCAGGTGGAGAGGGAGTACAGCGCCTATCTGGGGGATTACAGCGTGTATACTGACAATATGGATGTCCTGGCACTGCTCGAACAGCGTGTTCTTCCGGTCTGTACTGTTACAGATATGTCGTTTACCGGGCGGACGCTGTACCTGGCCATAGAGGGCCTGACGCTGGACGAAGTCTCGACGTTGATTACGGATCTCAGGTCAGATGAGCGAGTAAGTCTGGTCTCCGTTTCAAGCTATGTGCTGGAGGACGCACATGGGAGTATTGTTACCACAACTAAGATGACCGTCACCTTTTCCAATGTCTATTCATAGAGGGGAGGGGAACGTCCTGCCATGAGACGCAGACTCACAAAGAAATTCAAGCATCAGCTGCTGGTTTTGCTGATGCTTGTCCTGCTTATGTTTTATGTTATTGATAAGAATGCTGTGGCCACGAAGACCGAGGAGCTGTCAGCGGAGCTTGCCGATGCCGAGGAGGAATTCAGGACGGCCACCGACAGACTTGTGCGCCGGAACGCAGAGGCAGCCGAGCTTGAGAAGCTGTCCGGGCTGCCTCCGGAAAAACTCACTGATATTCCGCCTTACGACAACCTTTCAGAGCTGATTTCACGTTTTGAAGGTGTGTTCGAGGATGTGGAGCCGCTTTTGACCTTTGACGATGTGACCCGGGACGGAGATACGGCAATCCGCACCGTCCATTTCAGCTTTTCAGCTGACAGCTATGAGGAGGCCCGCTCCGTGTTGACGCGGCTCACCGGGACCGGCTGGAGGTGCACTCTTTACAGCCTGAGCCTTACTGCGCAGGAAGGGAGCAGTGTAAACAGCGGACAGGTGAGCGTGAGCGGTACAGTACGCTTTTATGAGGACGCAACGGAGAGCGAAAGCGGCGAATAGACATGCTTTCGGTATAAGGCCCAGGACAGATCCCCTACAGCACATAATTTGCGGCGTTTATGACTTTCGTGCCCAGCGGCTCCCCGACCGCCACAGAGGCATCCTCGGCGGTTCCCGGTGCGCCCCCGACTGCGTCGCCTGCACCCTTCAAAAGGTCGCCAACGCCCACGTCATTGCCATCGCTGTCGCCTTCGCCGATCCTCTTCACACCCTCACAGACCGCTTCAAGCGCCGACTCCTGCTCCGCCGTGCAGCAGACCCTTACGCAGTCGCTGACGAACAATCTCTCCATAATCAGCTCATTGGGTATATCCTTGTCGATTCTGACATTTATGCAGTCGATGATGCTGAGACCCTCATCCTCCTGTTCCAGCATTCGCCTGGACACGCGGACAGACATGGAATCGCTGATATATCGGCCACGCATGACCCTGATATTTCCGGCAATCTGCGTGGCCTTTTCCTCCAGCAGTTCTTTTAAAGACTCAGGAACCGTAACGTCGCCGCGAATATTAAGATATTCAAGCTGGGACAGAACTTCCCCGGACTCTCTGCGGATTTTCACATCACCGGTGACATACAGCCTGGTGCCGTACTTCTTCACTGTTGTGCCGTCCAGTTCCAGGTCGTCCGGAACCAACGCCGTGCCGTCAGGCACAACGATTATTTGCGCTTTTTCGTCGATCAATTCGATAAGGCTCTCCACCTTGGACTCCGCCACAATTACTTCTCTGGTTGAGAAGGTGACTCCTTTGGCCCTCAGTGCCGCCGGGTCCAGCTCAGAATCCACCATGAACATCCGCCTGGCGGACCAGTAACATTTATTTCTGGCCCGGAGAGCAAACAGCCGGTCGATCACCGCGCTGCGCTTCAGGAGAATGGCGTCGTCGGGATAACAGTCGGTGGAACCGTTGACATCCAGCTTGCCCAGACGGCCGCTCATGCTTTCCGGGCACAGCACGGAGCCGTTGACGCTGATCCCAGCACACTGCTCCAGAACCTTTTCCGTGCCTGGGCCGATCTCCAGGGAGCCGTCGACATACAGATAGGTGTTTTCAGGCATCAGATCAGTGCTCCTGATCTGCGCGGAGCCGTTGACGCTGTGCAGCCTGACGTCCTTTGCCAGCTCCAGCACTTTGCCGCAGTTCAGCGACACATTGCAGCGATTCAGCAGATCCTTGCTCTCGGGTGTGACGACGACGGTGCCGGCATTGATCACGATGCTATCGTAGGCCGCCAGGGTCTCTTCGGATACGCTGCGGGCATCGCAGTTGCCGCAGTTAACGATCATTTTTCTTGCCATTTTTATTCCTCCAATAGCATATTTTTTAGAATTGTCCGCATACGGGAGAGCCTT